>DATKHE010000031.1:0-2100 GCA_035510395.1 Minisyncoccota bacterium | reverse complement strand
ATGCGCGCTTTTGCTGTCTTGCCCTTATCGTCATCGTTTGTTTCTTTTTTAAGCGCCTCGCGTTCGATTTCAAGCCGCGTAATTTTTCGATGTGTTTCTTCCAAAAGCGGCGGCTTTGATTCAAGAGATATTTTGAGCGCTGACGCAGCTTCGTCTATGAGATCAACTGTTTTGTCAGGCAAAAATCGATCAGTAATGTAGCGGCTCGAAAGGTTAACCGCAGAAACAATCGCATCGTCGGTGATGCGTACGCCGTGATAGAGCTCGTATTTTTCTTTGAGTCCGCGCAAAATCGCCGTTGCGTCTTCAAGCGATGGCTCGGAAACATATACAGGCTGGAAGCGACGCGTAAGCGCAGGATCTTTTTCAATATGTTTTTGATATTCCTTGAGCGTGGTTGCACCGATGGCACGGAGCTCGCCACGAGCAAGCGCGGGTTTGAGCATATTTGACGCATCCATAGAACCTTCCGCTGCGCCTGCGCCGACAATCGTATGAATTTCATCAACGAAAAGAATTATTTTTCCGTCCGCCTTTTCGATTTCCTTCATTATGTTTTTGAGACGCTCTTCGAATTCCCCGCGATATTTTGTGCCGGCAATCAAAAGTCCGAGATCAAGCGATACAAGCTCTTTGTCTTTGAGCGATTCAGGAACATCCCCCATAGACATACGAATGGCGAGACCTTCGACGATAGCAGTTTTTCCTACGCCCGCTTCGCCTATCAAAATCGGATTATTTTTTGTGCGTCTTGAAAGAATCTGGATGATACGGCTGATTTCGGTATCGCGGCCGATGACTGGATCGAGTTTATTTTCCTGCGCCATTTTAGTCAGACTTTTCGTGTATTTTGAAAGATTTTTGAAGCGTTTTACTTCTGTCGTTGCCGCGCCCTTCTGCGCGCGAAGCTCTTCAAGCACGCGAATGACAGATGCGCGGTCAAGCTTAAATCGCGACAAAATATCTCGAGCTGCGCTTGGGATCTCGATAAGCGAGATGAGCAGGTGTTCGGTCGAAATGAATTCGTCCTTGAGTACAAGTGCAACTTTTGAGGAATTTTCGAGCGCCTGTGCGAGATCAGGTGTGAGGTAGAGCTGATACGATGGAGAAATAGTCGATGATGAAGGCGTTCCTTCAAGCGATTCCAAAATGGAATCGGTCAAAAGCATAGTGTCTATTTCGAGCTTGTCCAAAATCGACATCACAATGCTTTCTTCCTGAAGCAAAAGTGCGGAAAGCAAATGAAGCGGACTAACGTGCGACTGTCCGCGTTCAACAGCCACCTCGTGTGCGCGGCGAATGGCTTCTTTTGCTTTTGTCGTAAAGTGAGTGAATGGGGGCATAGATTTTTATTGATTAGCAGTTCCTGATGGTAGATTCTCGCTTATAAGATTGGCTGCATCATCCGACGGAATAAACCCATCAGAGACGTTTGCACCTGTTTTAAATCCGACAACATCGCCCGAAAGATCGATGAGAATGGCGTTCGAGATCAAATCGGGGTCAGAAATATCAGTGAGAATGTTTGTCACTGTGGCTTCAGTCGATGTGGCGGACGCTTGAATTGTCCCGATACTTGAGACGATACCCGTGGAAATGAGCGGGCTGACTTCCCCGCCAACAGATATTACCGTCTGCCCGAGCTCTACGCCATTTGAATCTGCAAGTGTTGCGCCTGTATAGGCTTTTGCATCTGCAAGGTTCTGGCTTTGCTCAGCAGAAAAAAGTGAAAGTCCCGAGGCTGGATCAGTGGCGATTTTCGTGAGATCAATCGTATTACCGCCAGCAAGTGCGCCTTGGAAGCTTACTTGATCAGTTGTAAATATATTACCAACAACATATACCTCATTCGGCGTTGATGAGCTCGTGATGAGTATGCCAAGTCCGCCAAAACGTTGGTCTCCGCTCGGATCAGATGCGGTGATGCGCACAACTGTGGGCGATACTTGTGCAATCGCCGCGATTGTCGCATCATCTTCTTTGACAACAATTGTTTCTTTGGTGTCGACCGCCGCCGCATTATCTGCCGGCACAACTTTTTCAACCGTCGTCTGGACGATGCGATTTATTGTCTGCGTTACCGGCGGCGGCACCTGATTC
>DATKHE010000030.1:0-2073 GCA_035510395.1 Minisyncoccota bacterium | reverse complement strand
CAATGTATTCGTCGCCGAGATATTTCCCGATGGTCTTAGCTTTTGCCGGTGATTCAACGATTACTAATTTCATATTTCCGCAAGTATTACATGCAAAGTTAAAAAATAGCAAATCCAGTAGTAGTTTTTGGCATCGTGCTTCGCACAAAAAATAAATACCAAAAGCACTACGGGATTAATCCCGTAGTGAATTTTGCATCATTCTTCTGAACCTTTGTTCAATGCAAAATTCTACTATCGGTAAAACAAAAAACCGAAGCGCTTTTTAAGGCGCTTCGGTCTGCAAGCTGGATCGCAAGGGGAGGGTTTCTCCGCTCTGCACTTTTGGTATTCTGATGATCGCGATGCGTGTTTCCCGTGTGATTTTAAAAGGACATTCATATCGCGAGAGGCTTTTTGTGTTGCTGCCAAGACTTGCGTCTGTCTGGATGAATTCACGTGAGGATTGATTATATCCCCAGACACCCATCGGGCAGTCCGAATCTTTGAGAAGGCAGAGAAGCTCTTGATTGTCTGCCAATCGATATCCGAACCATCGAAGACATTCGACCAACTTTTGAAATCTGACGACTGGTCTCCGGAGAACCACGATTCTGAGAAGCCGACCATCTTCGGTTTTTACTGCCCACTTCGAGGTGAAATGATCATCAAATCGGGCGATACGCTTGATGACATGCTTGAGAGCCAGAAAAATAACTGTCAGGATGATGGCGTATATTGCCATCCGAATAATCATAGAGAACATGAGGTTGGGGGAGTTGGAGGTTTTGGGATTTAGGAAGTCCGCTAGCTACTTTACAACCAAGGCGAAAAAAGTCAAACTTGTTATACTAGATGTATTTCGCCTCCGGATTCTTTCACGATTCCTTTTATTTCCATCAATGTGAGCAAACTATTGAGCTCTGCCGTATTCATTTCTGTCACGTCTGCCAATTCATCGCGCGAAAGAGGCGAAACGAGCGCATCGACAATACAGATTTCTTCAGCAGATAGATCATCTTTGTTCCACAACGGTTTTGTTTCGGTTTTTTCAAATCCCAATGCCTCGCGCAAGTCATCGGCGCACGTGATCGGTGTCGCGCCAAGCCGAATGAGCAAATGAGGACCCTCAGAATTATTTGAAAAAATCGATCCGGGGACAGTGAGGACATCGCGATTATATTCGGTCGCAAGTTTGGATGTGATGAGCGTTCCCGATTTTGCTTCAGCTTCAATGACGAGGGTTGCGTGCGAAAGTCCTGCCATAATTCTGTTTCTGCGAGGGAAACTCCAGACAGTCGCTTTGAAATCCGGTCCATATTCTGAAAGTAGGCATCCGTCATTTTCAATAATTTTTTTCACGATGTGTTTATTGCTTGCAGGATACAAAACCGTATCGCCAAGTCCGGATCCCGGCACGGCAATTGTCGCAATATCGTTTTCAATCGCCGTTTGATGTGCGAGTGCGTCTATGCCAAGCGCAAGACCGGAAACAATCGCGACAGGAAGTCCGCGAAGGTCTTTGATAAGCATTTCGCATACTTCTTTTCCATACACTGAAGGCTTTCGCGTACCGACAATGGTTAGATATTTTTCTGCCGTCGAAAAAGTCCCGCGAATGTAGAGTTTTTTCGGCGGGTCGTTGATTTCGGTCAAAAGTGGAGGAAGTTCGTCTATTCGAAGTTCACGTATGGAGTCCATAGAAAAAATATTGTATCATAGTATTGCAACGCAAAAATCAAGGTTCAAAACTCAAATCTGAAGCTTTAAGGTTAAAACTTTTAAATTTCATTTTTGAGATTTGTATTTCGAGCTTTAAATTATTTTTATGCTAGATATTAAATTCATACGGGAAAACAAGGATTTGGTCGCGCTTGGTGCAAAGAAAAAGCACATTCCTTTTGATGTAGATGCGCTTATTGCCGTGGATGACAAACGCCGAACCCTTATGACATCCATTGAGGCAAAACGAGCGGAGCAAAATGTTGCGAGCGATGCTATCGCAAAGGCGGCGCCCGTCGCGCGTGCACCGCTTCTCGAGTCGATGAAGACGCTCAAAGCCAATCTTCAAAAAGAAGAAGAAACCCTCAAAGA
>DATKHE010000029.1:0-2484 GCA_035510395.1 Minisyncoccota bacterium | reverse complement strand
AGACAGTAAGAAATCCGTCCGGTTTGAGGCACATTTTCATCCGCTCAAGAAAAAGATGCGGGGACTGCATATGCTCAAAAATATTATTTGCAAAAATAACATCAAATAATCCTTCGAATTGTTTTGCAATCGCCTGGTCTTCGATATTGCCTGCGCGAATATCAAGTCCGATTTTTTTCCCGTATTCCGCTTCTTCGGGAATAATAGTCAGTCCGACGCTTCCAGAACCAAAATGTTTGAGGAATTCTCCGTGCGTACATCCGACATCAAATACCGCTTTTTTATCGAGCGAAAAACGTCTGACGATATTTCGAAACGTCTTTGACTTTGCTACTGCGTCAAAACGGAATTGTATATTATCTTTTTCCATAGATTGCAATGATCAGCCTGATATGATTACTTTACTTAAATTTTCTGACTCTTGATTATTAAATCAACGAGTCCTGAAAGGCTATGCTCCGTGGCGACATAGTCCCGACACGCTCGCAGGATAACAGATTTTTTGACTTCTGATATAGCCATAGAGGAACAGATCTTATGTGCTAAATCCTGAGCATCATCTTCGTTAAAAAGACATTCTTTTGGTATCTTTCCTTCTAACGCCATATTCGAAGTTAGTACAAAGACACCAGACACCATTGCTTCAAAAATAGTCTTGTCCATACTCCCTGTCGGAGTAGCATTAACAAAAATTTCGTACTGATTGTACCAATCGGGAGTTTTAATAAAAGGAACAGCGGGATGAAATGATATTGAATTATCAGACGAGATTATCTGTGCTTTCTCTTTTAAGCTATTCAAAAATGAAATATCTTTAGGTAAGGCATCCCCCACAAAAGCGCATATAAAATTATGCCGAAATTTTTTTACAATTACTAAAGCCTCCATGAGAACATCTTGTTTTTTAATTGGGGCAATTCGGCTCAACATCAGAATTGAGTCTTTTTTTCTTGAAGCTGAAGAATTATAGCCAAAAAATCCCATGTCTATACCAACGGGCATAATTTGCGTCTTTTTAAAACGCGCAATATATGCGTAGGGAGATGTTGCATACACTTTATGAGCTAACAGAACGGCAAAGTTAGTAGTCCAAGAACCCTGGGGATGATTTCGCCAAAGTAGTATTTTTTTACCCCAAAGGCGCCAAAACAGACCAGCTAAAAGAACGTATTCTTGATTCATATGCACGAAGACCGTGTCATAATTCTTTCGCTCACGCCAGATATATTTATAAAAATTGAGAATATATTTGAGACGGGATCTTTTTTGTTCCTTACCCAAAGATACAACAGTGACATTCGAAGAAAATGAATATGCTCCTTTTTCAAGACAAATTACGGTAACTTTTTCCACATGTTTCGAGAACTCTCTTATCCAACCAGAAAAGAAACCAAGTAAATCATCAACGTCATCTATTTTCTGCGTAACGATAAGCAATTTCATATTCTGTTGCCGTATACTCCGCGGAGAAGCTCGATATCTTTATTCGTACTGCTGAGAAGTTCTGTATTCTTTTTTTCGATTGCTTGAAGCATTTTCTGTCCGAGAGAATCATCTATTATTTCTTTGTAGAGAGTACTAAATGCGACAAAATCTTTTATAAAACATTCTCCTCCCGCGCCGCGTCCGCTTTTGTGAATTGGATTCATATAGGTGGGACCGTTGTCCGGATCAGCGCTTATTGCTTCTCGAATCGCTATCCAATCTGCTCCCATCTCTTTTGCAACATCATAAAGCATATTTGCAAACACCACGCGGACGTATCCAATAATATTTCGGGCATACTTTATAATTTCAGCGTCTTTTGAACCGCATATCTTTTCGTACGGTGCTTTTGCCAAAATTCTCATCACTTCCTTGGCTTTTGCACGATACAGGGTGCTCTCAACCGGCACACCAATGATATTTCTTTTCGGGTGCGAAGCATCATGTGCAGCAGTTCCCGTACTTAAAAATTCAGGTGAATTGAGAATGAAAATATCAGGATTTTCTTTTTGGAGAATTTCCGTCGTGCCGGGCAAAACGGTCGATTTAATAACCGCGATTTTTCCTTTTCCAACCAATTTCAGGACATTTTCCACGACGATCGTATCGGAACCTTTCGGCGTTGTTGGCGTCGGCACCGCAATAAAAACAATGTCACAGTCTTTTATTGCATCTTTATTTTTATCATACGGCGCTTCTTTTGCGTAACGGATGACAGTGTAGCCGCGATTCTCAAAATCATCGGCGTAATTCTTCCCTATCCAGCCTTGGCCTATAAATCCGATTTTCATTTGACTACAGTAGCATTAACGAATAATCCGCTCAATCGCGCTCGCAAGACATACAACGTCTCCTACAGGACAAAGGTGTCGGGCTATTTTGGGTGCAATACCGGCATCTGTGGCAATAATCGGGCATTCTGCGACATTGGCTTCAGCCATAGACATTCCATAGCCTTCGTAAAGTGAAGTGGAAAGAAAAATATCAGCAGTTTTGTAA
>DATKHE010000028.1:0-9777 GCA_035510395.1 Minisyncoccota bacterium | reverse complement strand
GGCTTTTTTGGCTGAAGAGGTGATTGGCATAGGGTTACATCAAAATTCAAAGCGCAAAGCTCAAAATTTGGATAGATGGAAACACTATCATTTAACTTGGACTTTTGCAAATTCTGCGCGTGGATTTCAGTTTTGATTTTTGCGTTTTGCACTTTGCGCTATACTTAGCCTATGATTTCTCACCTCAAAGGCGCTGTCATATACAAGGACGAAAAATCGATTATCGTCGATGTTGCGGGAATCGGCTATCGCGTCTTTGCAACTTCGCGAACGCTTGATGCGGCGCATGTTGGAAAAGAAATAGCCCTGTGGACGCATTTTTCCGTGCACGAAGATTCGCAGGCGCTCTATGGCTTTGTATCAAAAGAAGATCTTGATCTCTTTGAACTTCTTGTCTCTGTCGTGTCAGGCGTGGGACCGAAAAGTGCTCTTAATATTTTGAATGTTTCAAGCGCGGGCGCTCTCCGAAAAGCTGTCGCGACGGGCGACACGGCGCATCTCACGCGCGTATCGGGAATCGGCAAAAAACTCGCGGACAAAATCATTTTGGAGCTCAAGGGAAAACTTGATGCCGAAGAATCCGGCGGTGTACTGCCAAGCGACGAGGCAGATGCACTCGAGGCGCTCAAATCCATCGGGTTCAATCACAGCGCCGCCCGCGAAGCGCTCGAAAAAGTAGACAAGAAAATCACCAACACGAGCGAACGCGTAAAAAAAGCGCTTAAAATTTTGGGGAAATAAAAGCCGCAGAGCACCCGAAGGTGATGCGGCTTGTCTTTAGCCAAAATGGTTATTCATTTCGGGAGACCCGGGAGACCGAAGATGGCGGTTTTGGGAAATTCATCAATCCCTTCAAAAGTACCTTTTCGAATCTTAAGACAGTACTCGATTCTGAAGAGATATTTTGAGTCGACCAATCGAACGTATAAAACACGAATATCTCCCATCACTTCATATATCGGCGGTTTTATGATACCGCACACAACGCAATCAAAAAATTCACATTCCGCTGAGTGAAACCTCACGGTCCGACAAGACTGACCCGGAGGCGGTTCGTCACTGCCTTATCAGCCTATGCTGACGACTCATGCATACACACGAGAATTCTCTTTCAAATATATTGATTATATAGAAAATGTCAATCCGTTCCGTAGAATCCAAGATAAAGTAGTATGTGGGTATGCTTGACGACACACTCTTAGGAATCAAAAAAAAACTGCCGAATAATTTCTTCAAAAAGCTTCAGCCGGCGTACCACTATATGATGGCGTTTCTTTCGGCACTGTATTATCGCTTCCCTTCGCGAAAAATAATCGTCGTTGCGGTTACGGGAACAAAAGGCAAAACATCGGTGACTGAAATCGTAAGTTCAATGCTTGAGGAGGTCGGATTTAAAACCGCCGTATCAAACACGATCAGATTCAAAATCGGCGATGATTCAAAAGAAAATCTGTACAAAATGTCTATGCCCGGCAGATTTTTCATTCAAAGATTTTTGCGCAAAGCCGTGCGGGCAAAATGTGACTACGCGATCGTCGAAGCGACGTCCCAAGGCGCAGTGCTCTATCGTCACAAATTCATCGAGCTTGACGCACTTATTTTCACCAACCTTGCACCCGAACACATAGAATCTCACGGCTCATACGAGCAATACGTCGAGGCAAAACTTTCGATAGCCCGTGCATTGGCACATTCGAAAAAGAAGCGAAAAATCTTGGTCGCAAATACTGACGACAAAGAGGCGCACAAATTCCTCGCGATGAATGTATCGGAGAAAAAACCATATCGTCTCACTGATGCAAATCCGTACAAAGTGTATGATGAAGGATTGGATTTTACATTTCGTGGGACAAAAATTCACTCTCCCCTTTCAGGCGTTTTCAATATTATGAACATTCTCGGCGCAGCGACATTTGCTGAAACACAAAATGTCGATGTAAAAACAATCAAAAAAGCGGTAGAAAAATTTTCAGGAATCCCGGGACGCGTCGAGCGCATCCATGAAGGTCAGGATTTTGAAGTTGTCGTCGACTATGCGCATACCCCCGATTCGCTTCAAAAACTCTACGATGTGTTTCAAAACCGCAGACGCATTTGTGTACTTGGAAATACTGGTGGCGGGCGCGATGTGTGGAAACGCGATGAAATGGCAAAGATCGCCGAGCGGGAATGCGATGAAATTATTTTGACCAATGAAGATCCCTATGACGACAATCCAAAAAAAATCCTCGAGGATATGGCAGTGGCGATTCCCGAATCACAGCCGTACATTATTATGGATCGCCGCGAAGCTATAGCAAAGGCTCTAACGCTTGCAAAAGAAGGCGACGCGGTTTTAATCACCGGTAAAGGCACTGATCCATACATAATGGGCGCAAACGGAAGTCGCATCCCGTGGAGCGATGCAAAAGTCGCCCGCGAAGAATTGAGGAAAATTATGTAGATTGGCAAAAACATACAAGAAAAAATGTGTGCGGTTCAAACCGCACACATTTTTAGGTCTTTTTTGGTGGCTGTCCTTTCTGCCCACCGAGCAAACGTGAGGAGAAGACAGTGAAACAATTTCCTTCCGCGAGAATTCACAAAGTAGACCACGTCCTTTCCAAATTCCCGGACAATCAAAACGACTCTGCGAACGCGGGGTCGATGACTTTTTCCTGTGCACCTTACGTAAAAACCGTAAGGAAAAATACCTTGAATGTGCATGGGGTATCCTTTCAATGGGGGTTTCATTGAGAATTGTATACTGCCTGCTTCGTCACGCAAGTGGATATTCTTGGCGTATTACCTTTTCGGGTTTAGTATTGCTTTATGCCTGAACTCCCTGAAGTACAAACCACTGTGAACGGAATAAACAAGTATGCAAAAGGACTCGTCATCAAAGACGTGTGGACGGATTACAAAAGCGATTTTCATGCGGGAAAGGATAATATAAAAAATCCGGACTATTTCAAGAAATTTCGCAATAACATCATCGGTGCAAAAATAAAAAACAGTTCGCATATCGGAAAAAATGTTTTGATCAATCTCTCTAGTGGAAAAACGATTGTCACGCATATGAAAATGACGGGGCATTTTCTCTATGGAGCGTATGAATACAATACAAAGAAAAATATGTGGACTGCAACTAATGCAGGTCCGCTTCGCGACGATCCATTCAACAAATGGATACATTTTGTAATGATTTTTTCGAATAAAAAATCTCTGACACTTTCAGATATGCGAAAATTTGCGCGAGTAAATCTTGAAGATACAAAAATGCTTCACGATTCTCCACATCTTGAAGGTCATGGACCGGATGCACTCGATCCCAAATTCACCCTTGAAAAATTTGGGAAAGCGGTAGCGACAAAACCACATTGGCCTATCAAAAAAACACTGATGGACTATACCGTCATATCAGGCATTGGAAATATTTATTCAGACGAAATTCTTTGGCGTGCGGGCATTCATCCGCTTGAAAAAGTTAAAAACATTCCTGCGGCAAAAATCCGTCAGATGTACAAAGCGATGAAAGCGACCCTCGTCCGCGGCATAGATTTTGGCGGCGACTCGATGTCAGACTATCGAAACGTGATGGGAAAGCGGGGAAAATTCCAAGAAAAACACGAAGCATATCGCCGCACAGGAGAGAAATGCCGAAAGCCCGGATGTAGAGGAATTATAAGACGTATCAAAGTCGGCGGACGGAGCGCTCATTTTTGCTCCGTTCATCAGAAACTTTCTTGCCTGTCCTGAACGCAGCCGAAGAAAAAAGTTGAAAAATTAGCGATCTTGAGTATGCTTACGATATGAGCAAATGGGAAGAAGTTGGATTTTTCGCACTTATTTTTGCAGGTATTTTTCTATTTTGGGTGCTGACAGGAGGACCGGAGCGTGCAACATCAAGCGAGGGAATGTTCCTAAAAGCGCCTGTCGAGGCAGGCGGTACAGGACAAGTCTATGGCGGAACAGCGTTTCAAAATGGACTCAATATCGGCGGCACAAGCACAACGATTGTCCTCCCTAATACGGGAATAAATTTTGGTACTGGGAAAAAAGCCACAATCCCAAACAATGTTCCTCATTCAAATTTTTGGGATGAACTTTCTTTTGATGGAGTCTCAGGGGCAAAAAATGCCTCAACAAGCACCGAGTATCTGCGTCTGATTGCGGGAAACAATATCGCTTCGCCTCTCACTATTACCGGCTTTGTTGTTGGTAGTTTTGCAAGCGGAAATCTCGCGACGATAACAACGGCAGCATTACTGCCGATACTTGGAAGTCCGTACAGTGAATCATCGATATATGTTTCTCCCGGCGATGTAATACTTCTTTCGACGGAAATCTCTCCTATCAAAACATCATTCAGAGTCAATAAATGCTCCGGATTTTTGAATCAGTTGTATTCGTTCACTCCGGCGATTTTGAAACTCTGTCCGACTGCATCTGCGCTTTTGACAAAATTCGGTCCTGCAAATGACACATCTTGTATCGCGTACGCAAAAACTGTTCCGCAATGTACTGCGGTCGCATCGTCTGCCGTACCAATAAATCTTTCATCTGCATGCAAGACATTCGTAGAGCAAACACTCACCTACAACGGCTGTGTTGAAAGTACACAAAACGATTCTGATTTTTATGAAAATGAATATCGTGTATTTTTGGGAAGCCAAAACGAACTCTGGGGCAACTCAACTGATGCAATCGGACTCTTTGATACAAAAGGTGGTCTTGTGGGCGGACTAACGTATTAAAATAAAAAACGCCGCTCTTGGTTTGGAACCTTGAGCGGCGCCGGTAAAGGTTTTCGGGAAAACCCCTACCTTGATGATCTATTCAAACAGAGGTCTTCCCCCTGAGATGAACAAGACCCTATTGATATCTAATTGCCGTTTGTGACCTACATCAGCAAACTACGGTGAGAGAGTGCTGACTTTGCCTGGGTCTCAAGCTCAGCATTTTATCGCCTACGAGCACGATATTGGAAGTAAGCCAGACACCGACGCTGAATATGTTTCCATAGATCAAGGAGTAGCGACCAATACCTTGACTTCTGTAGCTTAACATATCTAAATATATTGTCAAGCATAAAAACACGATTGTATTTGGAAATCCAATAATACGCCTATACATAAGGGTATTTTGGGATCAGTCACAAAACGAGGGTATAGCGTATAGGTCAGAGGGTTTAGATTTTTGTCTTCCTACACTCTAATCCCCTAAACCCTATTGCCTGCTTAGTACTATCCCCGCCGTCACAGACACATTGAGAGATTCTTTCATTCCCTTCATTGGAATTTCGGCAATAGTGTCAGAAATTTTGAGAATTTTTTTAGAAACACCATCAATTTCGTTTCCAAATACGATGATGTACTTCCCTTTCAGCTTCAGTTTTCGATAATCGACAGATTTTTTGTTTTGTTCGACAGATATGATTTGAAATCCTTCTGATTTTAATTTTTTCAAAATAGGTATTGGGTTTTTTGCATGAATCCACGGAACAGAATATTCGGAACCGAGCGCGGACTTTGCAAAGTCCGCGCGAGGTCTGCCGAATCTATCATTTGGCATTGGTGTGATGCCCGATAAAATAATTTCTGATATTCCAAAGGCGTCAGCCGTGCGAAATATCGCTCCAACATTGTACACACTTCGAATATTGTCGAGAAAAACGATGACCTCTTCGGATTTTCTGTTTTTCATATACTATTTTTCTGAAGTTTTAAATATATGCAGTCCGCGCAAAAGCGGAAATGACGTTATCAATATGATAGCGAGAACAATCACAGGCAAATATCGATCGACACCAGGAAATTCCGTTCCGAGAAAATATCCTAAAAGTGTAACGCCTATCGCCCAGAGAATCCCCCCGATGACATTGTATGAAAAAAATGTCCTGTATTTCATTTTCCCAACGCCTGCGAGAATCGGCACAAACGTGCGGACAACGGGGACAAATCTCGCGAGGAGTATCGTCTGCGGACCGTATTTTTTGTAAAAAGTTTCCGCGCGATCTATATTTTTCTTGTTAAACCAAAAAGAATCCTCGTATCTGAAAATAGCAGGTCCTGTCTTTGCACCAAACCAGTATCCTGCATTATCTCCAAGAATCGCGGCAATTCCCAAAAGCGGAACAAGAATCCACATATTGAGAAACCCTTGAGAAGCGATGATGCCTGCGGCGAAAAGAAGACTTGCTCCCGGCAGGAAAAATCCGAACACAACGCCAGATTCAAGAAATATCACAAGAAAGAGCCCCGTGTATCCGAGCGCTTTCGCGGTGGTTAAAATATCAATATGAAATATGTGCCACATCTGTATGAATATACACGAATGTGAGGGAATGCGATACAATGATGTGCAATGAAGGAAAAATATTCGCAGTGCATGCGGGATCGCCAATTTCTAATTTCGTGTGGAATCGCATTTGTGATGCTTGCGGTCGCTTTTGTCGCCAATTTTTATGTGGGTCTCTATGCCGTTGAACGCGCGAGTAACCCTGTAACAGATATCATCCTCAGCAATATTCCCGTTTTTGACGTGGACGGAATATTCATATACGGACCGATTATATTATGGCTTTTTGTCGCACTCATTCTCGTACGAAATCCGAAACAAATACCTTTTACGATAAAAAGTATGGCGCTCTTCATATTCATCCGCTCCGTTTTTGTCACGCTTACACATATCGGTCCCTTTCCGGGACATCTCGTATTCCCCGCGAATAGCTTCATCACCTTTTTCACTTCAGGAAGCGATCTATTTTTCTCCGGACATACGGGACTGCCGTTCCTTCTTGCACTTATATATTGGAGAGATGAGAATCTGCGGTGGATTTTTCTTGGGGCATCGGTTTTGTTCGGCATCGTATCTCTTCTCGGGCATCTGCACTATTCGATCGATGTCCTATCAGCATTTTTCATCACCTACACCATCTTTCATTTGTCAGAGCGATTTTTCCCAAAGGCTGAAAAATTATTTTCTGACAACTTCTTCCCAAATACCTAAGGATTTTTTGATTGGGTGGGTTTTGTAATAGGAGCAACAAAGGCTGCGCGAAAGAAATGAAAAATATATAGGATAGATATTTTGAAGGTGCCCTGTGCTTTGAACCTGCGGGCTGACGTTTTCATACTGAGACTGTTGTCGAACACAATCGTTCCAAGACATGCGAGGCGTCGGGCAAGATTTGTTCCATCTCCATAAAAAACAATCGAGGTATCAAAACCGCCTATTGTTTCTAACGCGGACGCTCTCATAAAACTATTCCCTTCGATAAAAATACCGCGCTTAAATAACCTTAAAAATATACTTACGGGCTTGTAAATGTATTTCTGAGTTAGAAGAGAAAAAGATCTGAAAAAACGTGATCCATCATAATAATCATATGGACCTGTCGCGCCTACTACGTTCGTATTTTCAAAATATTTCATTCCTTTTGAAAGCCAATCTTTTTCTGGCAGACAATCTGCATCCAATCTCACAATCACGTCTCCCGATGCAATGTTTCTTCCTGCCTCGCATGCCCACATCGTGCCTTTGCGCTTTTCGATAATCACCCTCGCACCATTTTTCCGGGCAATAGCAACTGTTTTGTCTGTCGATTCATTATCAATGACAATAACCTCAAAGTCAGAATATATTTGTGCGGAAACCGCTACAAGAGTTTTCTCGATGTATTTCTCTTCATTCAGGGCGGGGATGATGATTGATGCTTTCATACGGATAATACTAGCGTATATGCTTCCATTCCTTTGAGAAGGATTTGTTGAAAAGAATGAGCCACATCGTATTGAGCGTCCAACTCAAAAGCAGTCGCGGCCAGCCGATTTGTCTCGCACGCCTGTTTGCATGATAGACCACGAGGTGTGGGTCAAAATCCGTCCTGCCAATTTTTGAGAGTCTATGAAAAAATTCGGTGTCTTCGCCAGCAATGAGATCTTCCCTAAACCCCGTCGTTGCATCGTACGCACTTCTGCGAACCATTTGAAGCTTGCCTGAGGCCGTTCCTATATGGAGTACATTGTTGAGCAGACGATAGCCATAACTGAAAAAACCGTAAATTATCCAATCCGCATAGGTCTCGGATTCGGGAAACACTCTTTGTGCTGCGCTTACTCCGACAACACCAGGATCATTGAAATCATTAAGTGCTCTTTTGAAAAAAGTATCTGGATTTCCTATTGCTGATCCGCAATCAATAAATACCAGAAACTCCCCTCTCGCCTCGCGGGCACCGGCGTTTCTCTGTCGCGATACGCCGGATTTCCCAACAATCACTTTATTTGTATATTGTTTCGCGATTTCAACTGTTCTATCATCGCTCCCGCCATCAGAAACGATGATCTCGTGTGGGATCGTAAGACCGTTTTTTATTGCTTTGATTGAGTCAGCAATGTCTTTTTCCTCTCTAAACGTTGGAATAATAATTGAAATCATACGGCGCCATTTTTTATCATCTTGTTCCTCATATAATTGCCATAGCCCCAAAAAAGAAGGACTATCAAAATAAATCCTGCGACAACGCTTATTTTCCCGAAAAGAGATGTCACCGATTCATACGCGTGACCAAAAACAAACCCGAGCGCAATCAGCCCGCCTGTCCAAAAAATCTGCCCGAAGAAATTGAGCGTTATATATTTTCTAAAAGGTATTTTTATCATGCCTGCCGTCATAAGCGTGACGAGCGCAAAACCGAAGCCGTTCGTCAGTTTTGAAATAATCAAAATCCGTGCGTGATATTTATGAAAAAGTTTTTCCACGACAGCGACCTTGTCCTCCGTAATGCTGACATATGTTCCAAAACGGCCGATAAATGGCTTGCCCCAGAAATAGCCGACATAATACCACCCGATATCGCCGAGAAGGTTTCCTGCCATAAGACAAAGATACGCCGGTATAAAAGTTAGATACCCAAGGCGAATTAAAAATCCGCAAATAACAGAAAGTATTTGACCTTCTGTTGTCGCAATGGGAACAATAATTGCGTATTTGTATTGAATGAGAAGCGAAATTATGTATCCTGACATAAGCATTATCTTATCATCAAAACAAAAGCCAGATGATGTTGAGTCATCCGGCTTTGATAATGGCGATTGTTTGCCACGCGAGAAACAGCCACACAGCGCCCACAAAAATCCATCCCGGGATTCTTTCCTGCACGGTCTCCGTGTACCACCAGCTCGGCTTTATGATGCGAAGCACTGTGTTGTTGCCAAGCACAATGTGAATCGCAAGAAAAACTGAAATGATGATGAGCGGAACGTGCGGAATGTGTGAGGTTTCAAAATAGAAGAGCCCCAAGATTGCAAACGCAGAGGACATATAGAGCAAATGAATGCGTCCGGCGTGAGTCAATTTCCCATTGTGGGCGTGAGCACTTGGCATTTTTGCTCCGGCATACACTCGATGTAAAAACACACCGAAGCATATACCAAGCACTGCGAACACGAGAACTTCTCGAATGCTCCACTGACTTGCGCCAAGTGCCATTACGTATCCGAGAATCAGAGAGACAACGATGTCGCCCCACATACCGCCGTGAGCAATATAAGGCAGACCATAGGGCGTGCCCCGCAATTTCATTTGTCTCGGTCTGAAAAAATCATCCCTGTAGGCGCACCATGCACCCAAAAGGACGAGCATCTCGGCAATACTGCCGATGATAATTCCAAGAGTTGAGTGCATAGCACCCTCCTTTCTTTATTGGGTTGATGGTTGAACTGACGAAGAACAGAACAATACTTTACCGATCAATTATACACCTATTGATTATATATGTCAAGTGATTAGAAA
>DATKHE010000027.1:0-2848 GCA_035510395.1 Minisyncoccota bacterium | reverse complement strand
TCGGGGCAGGGGACAGTCTCTATTTTCGTCGGACCTGAGGGCGGCTGGACTGATGCCGAAAGAAAGTTTTTTGCCGACAATAAAATTCCTCTGATTTCTCTTGGCAATCAAACGCTTCGCGCAGAGACGGCGTCCGTTGCGATTTCAACGCTGGTTCTTGCTCATTGATTTTTTTGCCTGAGAATGTTTTACTTGATTTCAAATTGTTCCAAAGGATTCCTATGAAAAAACCTAAAAAAATGTCACCGGAGGAAGAGTTTATACGCCTTCTCAACCGGGTAGATTGGAAAAAATTTTGGGAGAAGGTTGATGCCGAGACTCGTCCAGAAATTGAAGCCTACCGGCTGGCAAGAGCGGCAACATATCGCAGAATGGTGAGAGAACCGCGTATTCTTTTTTCTTCTGTGCCGGGGGTCGCATAGATCCCCTTTTTTGTTTGTAGAAACTATATTACTTGCTTTTTCTTTTTTCTTGAGTAATCTTGTTTCTAGATTACAAAACGTGATCTTTTATAACCCACGGTTTATTGGAGGACGAAAGTCATGTCAAAAACAAAATTCACTCCGGCTCTCAGCTCTCTTCCGTTGATTCATCAAGGAAAGACGAGGGATACATTTGAAACCAACTCTCCTGATACGTTGTTAATTGTGGCCACACAACGGCTCTCAACTCACAACGTTATTCATCTGAGTGAAGTACCGTACAAGGATCAAGTGCTTACGGCACTGACAATCTTCTGGCTGACCAGCCTTTTAGGGAAGGTTGGTATTCCGCACCATCTCGTTGCCTTTGGCACAGATATCTACACGTACTTGCCGGGCAAACGTTCCGACTATCCTGCCGATTTACACTACCGCGCGATCATTGTCAAAAAACTATCGATGGTCCCGGTGGAGTTTATTTATCGCGGGTATCTTGCCGGAAGTCTGTATAAAGGCTTTCACTCGAAAGGTTTGCCAAATCCATATGGTATCACTCTCGAGCGGGGACTTCCTTTGATGACACAGTTTCCGGCGCCGATTTTTACTCCGACGGACAAATCGGAAACGGATGAGCCTCTTGATGCTCAGGAGACCTCGATGCGTTATCCAGATCCATCGCGCGTCTCGCTTCAGACGTTTATGTTGACCCGCAACCATCTGCGCAGTCGCGGGGTGGAGTTGGTCGATTCGAAGTTTGAGGTCGGAATTGACCAGTTCGGTATCGCTACCATTGCGGATGAGATAGCGACGCCGGACAGCAGTCGTTTCTGTGAATTTTCCGCAATTGAACCCGGAAAAGAACCACCCTGGTTTGACAAACAGATTGCTCGAGATGAAGCGGAGAGGGTTTGGGATAAGGCCGAGAAATGTCCGCTCAAATTCAGTTCGGAAATTATCCAAAAGCTGTCTGATACCTACCTCGGGATTTGCTCGCAAATTACGGGAGACGGACTTCAGAGCTTTCAACGTCAGTATCTTGAAATCAGTTGATTTGGATACACTCAACTCCCCCGGAGCAATTCGGGAGGAGTTTTTTATTTCTGAGACTTTAAATCGTTTCCAAGAATTCAAACACCGCTTGGTTTTGGTAGACATGGTCGAGGTATGACTCTGCGCGAGCGAGATCGATGTCTTTATGGTTTTCTTTTAAATATGCGAGTTCGGTTTCAACTTTTTTCTTGTCAGCGGAAATCTTTTCTTTCTTTGCAATGTAGTCGATCGCGAGATCAAGTTTTACGCGTTTGATCGCTCCGCTATTCCATTCCTTTTTCAAATCATCTTCAGTTTTCTTGAGCTGCTTCAAATATTCATCCCATTTGAGTCCCATTCGCATTATTTCGCTCTGCATTTCAGAGACCATTCTAGAGAGCTCATTTTCTATGAGAATTTCCGGCACTTCTATTGAAAGAGCCCCGACAAGCGCATCAATCATACCGACACGTCTTTTTTCTTTTGTGCGCTGTTCCTTTTCTTTTGCAATATTTTCTTTAAGCTTTGTTTTGAAATCAGCGACAGACGTAAATTCGCCGAGTTTTTTTACAAACTCATCATCAAGCTCCGGAGCTTTTTCGAGTTTGAGTGCGGTCACATAATTTTTCTTTATTGCCTCAATGGTATCTATGAGATCTTTTTCTGTCACCTCTTCAATCTTCATTTCTTTTTTGTTTTCTTTCTTTGCGACGGATGCGTAATCAAAATCTTTTATCTCCGGAAGAAGGGCACTTGCAATTTTGAACCCTAACGGATTTCCTTCAGCTATTTTTGTGATGGTGATTTCAGGGCGACCAATTGCGTCTATTTTTTCATCGTGGAGAATATGTTCATATGCGTGAGCGATGCATTCACGAGCCGCATCGTAGAGTATGTTTTCCATGCCGATTTTGTCCTTGATCAATTTTTCCGGTGCGGTCCCTTTGCGGAATCCCGGGATTTCGGCATTTTTCACCGCATCTGCGAGAACGCTTTTCACGTGTAGAGCAAATTCATCAGCAGGAATCTCTCCCTCGATTTCAACTTTTACGTTTGAAAGCTTTTTAACTTTTATTTTGTATGAATGTTTATGGTCGTGGCTGGACATAAGAAAACATCCTATAGGGAAGGGATGGTTTTGTCCAATACACGAATCAAAATTCAGCTTCTACGATGAGGGGTAAGTGATCAGAAAAGGCAGGACTTGAAGGGGTATATTTTTTTATCACCTCAAATTCTCTGCTTAGGAATAGATAGTCTAATTCAAATTCAGGTTTCCAAGAAGGGAAGGTATTCTCTGTGCAACTATAAATTAGTCGTTCGGTAATGTCTTTTTCAAAGGTAAATGGTTCGCGGAAGTTGAAATCCCCACCGAGAATTATAGGACCAACAGTATT
>DATKHE010000026.1:0-3924 GCA_035510395.1 Minisyncoccota bacterium | reverse complement strand
TTACTATATCGAGTATGTCGGGAATCTTTAAGGCAATCAAAAACCATATTCGGGCGCATACGAAACGCGATGTCCTGCTTTTGATTGGATCTATTTTTCTTCTCGGTGCCAGCATCATCCTTTTTTGGTTCTCATCGCTTTCGATTCCGGATATAAGTCTCTTTACCGAACGGCAAGTGACTGAATCAACAAAAATTTATGACAGAAATGGAATACTTCTTTACGACGCGTCAGGGTCGGTGCGAAAAACCGTCATTGATTCAGATCAAATCCCCGATGATGTGAAAAATGCTACGGTGGCGATCGAAGATCAGGATTTTTACAGCGAGGGCGGCATACGCCTGCTCTCAATTCTCCGTGCAATCGTGGTAAATATCGTGAGCCTCGGATACAGCCAAGGGGGATCGACCATCACTCAACAAGTAATCAAAAATTCGCTCCTGACAAACGACAAGACAATCGCCCGAAAAATAAAAGAGTGGATTTTGGCAATCAGACTGGAAAAAGTCTACTCAAAAGATCAAATTCTCACGACGTATTTGAATGAAGTGCCCTACGGCGGAAATGTCTATGGCGTCGAAGAAGCAAGTAAAGAATTCTTCAATGAAGATGCATCCGATTTGGATATTGCCCAGGCAGCGTATGTCGCAGCGATTCCTCAGGCACCGACATTTTATTCGCCGTACGGGGCAAACAAAGCGGCGCTCGATGCACGGCAAAAAATAGTGCTACAGAAAATGCTTTCTCTCGGCTTCATAACTTCCGATCAATACAATCAAGCGATTGCAGAAAAGGTTGTCTTTCAGCCAAACACAGGTGAGGGCATAAAGGCTCCGTGGTTTGTGATGTACGTAAAGCAATATCTTGAAAGTACCTACGGGGTAGACGCGGTTGAAACAGGTGGACTCGATGTGGTTACCACCCTTGATTACAATCTCGAACAAAAAATGGAGCAGTCGGTGCAGGATTACATCAACACGCAAGGACCGAATTTCAATATGTCGAATGCAGCCGCGATGGCAATCGATCCGAAAAACGGCGACATTCTCGCGATGGTCGGATCATATGACTATTATTCGACAACAACGACTGACGGCAATTTCAATGCCGCCACGGGGGCAAATCGCCAGCCAGGCTCAACATTCAAGCCGATTGCATATTCTGTCGCCTTCGAAAAGGGATATACGCCTGACACTGTCCTTTTCGACCTACCGACAGAATTCAATTCCTCATGCGGGCCCAATGGTCAGCCGCTATCTCTAAGTGTCGCCTCAAGTACGTGTTATATGCCGCAGGATTTTGACGATACCTATCGCGGGCCAATCAGTTTGCGCACGGCACTCGCACTCTCCATAAATATTCCGTCTATACAACTTCTCTACCTTGGCGGACTGCAAAATTCTCTCGATCTTGCAAAACAAATGGGCATAACAACGCTCGGTGACGCAGATCAATACGGGCTTACTCTTGTACTTGGCGGTGGAGAAGTGTCGCTCCTTGAAATGACAAGTGCGTACGGCACGTTCGCAAACGATGGTATCCACGTTCCCTATCGTTCAATTTTGAGTGTCACTGACAGTAGCGGAAATATTCTTGAGCAGGCGAATCAAACACCATCGGGAACACAAGTAATACCGGCAAATATCGCGCGCACCATTTCTGATATTTTGAGCGACGATCAAGCGCGAGCGTCGGAATAAGGTCTTCACTCTGTTTTCGATATTCCCGGGTATAGTGTTGCCGCAAAAACAGGAACGACAAACAATACGAAAGATGTGTGGACTATCGGTTATTCTCCGGACGTGGTCGTAGGCGTGTGGGGCGGAAACAATGATGATACGCCAATGATCAAAAAAATCGCGGGACTGATTATTGCGCCTTTGTGGAGCACCCTTATGACTGAAGCTGTGGCAAGTACAACAGCTTCCGATGTTTTGAAAAAACCAACGCCGATCGACGGTCCTGACGCAAAACCAATATTCCGCGGCATATGGCAAGGCGGACAAACATACACCATCGACACCGTCTCAGGAAAGCTTGCAACACAATATACGCCACCCGAAACGCAAAAAGAAGTTGCGGTAACCGATGTTCATTCAATACTGTACTGGGTTGATAAAAACGACCCACAGGGTCCTCCGCCAACAGATCCGAGCAGCGACCCACAATTCAACAATTGGGAGGCGCCCGTACGCGCGTGGGCGGCATCCCAAGGACTTACGGATCAGAGTAGTGCTGTCATACCGACAGCAACTGATGATGTCCACGTACCAGCGAACTTTCCTCAAATAAATCTCACCGGCTGGGATCCAAACAAAGTATATGAACCTGGGGATACCGCAACAATTAATTTTTCCATAGCCAATCGTTTTCCTATACAAAAAATACTTGTGTACGGCAATAATGGTATTCTCGGGACGATATCTCCTGACCAAAGATCATTTTCATTCAAGGTCAGTAACATTGACGACCTTTCTGTACTCAATAATATACAAATTATAGTGACTGATTCGGTGTTTGATCAAGCGACCGCATCAACATCGCTTGCCGCGGATGTTAGTCAATCCTCGCAATAGTTTTCGTCTCTGGACGCTCATTTAAAAAAGTGAGTATTTTTTCTTTCTTCATAAAAAGCACTGACTTTATGATTGGATCAGCAGTGATGGAAGCCGCGTTTCCTTTGAGAAGGATCTGCTCGGGTTTGAGAACAACATCGGCAACCGATATGCATGCTTCTATTACGATCCTTTTCTTTTCTGTCTTATCGTCAGAGATTTTTTTGAACCGACCAAGATACAAGCTTATATTGAACATATCTACCTATTCATAGGCATCACAAGATAGGTAAAAGAAGGGTCAGAGATGCCGCGTACCACCAAAGGCTTCATTGAACCCCCAAAAAGCAGGCTGACACTATCCCCCTCTATTGACTGGAGACAATCAACGACATATCTTTGGTTGAAATTCATATCGACAGAATCTCCCGTCACTGCGCCTTCAAGGGTCGATAAAGATTCCCCGACATCATTATTTTTTGACTGAAGGACGAGAAGTTTTTTCTCGGGCTCCACTTTTATATTAAGCTGATGAAATTTGTCAGAAAAAACGATAAGTGATTTGAGTGTATCAATAAGATCCTGTTTAAGAACAACTACTTCGGTAAGAAAACTTTTTGGGATTATTTGCTGATAGTCAGGAAACGTAGCGTCGATAATTCGGGATACCAAATATGTTGATGGACTCGAAAAAGCGATTTGGTTCTTATCAAATGCAACGTGTATGCCCTCAGTGCCGCCATCGAGTGTCTTGATGATATCGCCGACATTTTTTACAGGGATGATAATTGGCTTTATATCTTTGAGACCTTTGAGAGAGATTTTCTTTTCAGCAAGACGAAATGAGTCGGTAGAGACGAACACGAGGTCATTGTCTGATTTGTAGACATAGACGCTTGAAAGTTCCGGTTTGATTGTTGATGTAGATGCGCTGTACCATACCGACTTCAAGCCCTTTAAAATCGATGTGATTGAAATAGCGATTGTGTTTTTGAGATCAATCTTTGGTATGAGTGGAAAATCGTCGTGGGGAAGAGATTTAATAGTTCCTGTGTGATGTTTAGTAACAATTGACAGATTACCATCTTTTGCCTCGAAGGTGATGTTTTTGTCTTTTATAGAATTAACAAAAGATAGGAGGACTGAGGCTGGGATAGCCAAACTTCCCGGAGATATAACTTTGGCTGGTACAGAAATTTCCAAACCACATTCGAGGTTTGTTGATTTCAGCACCACATTGTTTTCTTTCGCTTCAAGATATACACAGGAAAGAACGGGGAGGGTTTGGTTTTTACTCGTTATCCTCTCTATTTTTCCCAACACATCAACAAACCTATCTTTTACACATTCGAATTTCATAACTATATGT
>DATKHE010000025.1:0-15321 GCA_035510395.1 Minisyncoccota bacterium | reverse complement strand
AAATTAAAGAAATTAAAAAAGTTCCACTCATCCCCATAAACGATCTGATTGCTGGGTATTTTAGGAAAACTCCGAATTTTATATCTATTGATGTTGAAGGCAACGATTTTTCTATTATCAAGGGGTTAGATTTTGAGAAATATCGCCCAGAAGTATTTTGTATAGAGACACTCACCTATGTAGAAAATGGTTTCGGGCATAAAATTACTGAAATCTCTGATTATATGTTGAGCCAAGGCTATTATGTGTATGCAGATACGAATCTCAACACGATATTTATCGATAGGAGAAAAATGAATAAAAAAAATGAATAAAAAACTCATATACATCGCAAATATACGGTTGCCGACCGAAAAGGCGCATGGTATTCAGATTATGAAAATGTGTGAAGCATTCGCCGATCAGGGATTGGAAGTAGAGCTTATCGTCTCATCGCGAAAAACTCCTATCACGGAAAATCCTTTCGACTATTACGATGTCAGAGAAAATTTTAGAATAAAGAAGCTCTGGTCTATTGATGCTATCCGATTTGGTCGGATAGGATTTCTGATCCAGTCTTTCACTTTTGCAAAAAATGTTTCTTGGCATGCTTTATTCAAAAAAGGCACATTTTATACGCGTGATGAGATGGTCGCTTTTTATCTGAGGATTCTTGGAAAAAAGGTCATCTGGGAGTCTCATGCGGGTCAAGCTAATTTCTTTGTTCGGATGCTCATCCGTATAAATGTCCCGCTCGTTGTCATTACAAAAGGTCTCGCAGATGTCTATATGCACACAGGCGTGTCCCCCAAAAATATCCATGTCGCTCCGGATGGAGTCGATATCAAGCAATTCGATATAAAGGAAAATAAGGATGAAGCGCGAACCCGTCTCGGATTCAATAAAGAAGAAAAAATAGTCTTGTACACGGGACACTTGTATTCATGGAAGGGTACGGATACATTGGCAGAAGCCGCTCAGTCACTTCCCAAAGATGTGATGATATATTTTGTCGGCGGGACTGAGAATGACATTCTGTCATTCAAGAAAAAATACCGAGAGACAGGGAATATACGAATCCTCGGCAGAAAACCTCATCATGAAATACCTCTCTATATGCGAGCAGCTGATATCCTCGTGATTCCTAATAGCTCCAAGCAAGACATCTCGCGTCTATATACCTCTCCGATGAAGCTATTCGAATATATGGCAAGCGGCGCTCCTATTGTTGCTTCTGATTTACCGTCACTTCGAGAGATACTCAATGAATCCGACGCATTTTTCTTTGTTCCTGACGATGCAAAGGATCTCCTCCGTGCTATCGTGGGCGTGTTTGCTGATCAGAGACAGGCTCTGAAAAAAGCTGCTCTCGCCTCGGAGGAAGTGAAAGAATATTCGTGGCAGAAGCGAGCGAAAGATATCCTTAGTTTCATCAAGACATAACATCATGTTTCAAAAAATCACTCGAAAGAATCTAGAAAAATTTCTCCAACGGTATTCTACGGACAAGAGAGTGTTGGATATTGGTTCGGGAGGTTCGTCATATCAGAGATTTTTTCCGAATCGGCTGACCGTTGATATTGATCCGGCGCGCAAGCCTGAAATCATTGCCGATGCGCATCATCTGCCTTTCAAGGACGGCGAATTTGAGACGGTCTTATGTACCGAGGGACTCGAGCATGTGAAAGATCCGTTTCGGGTAGAGCGAGAGATTCGTCGGGTGACCAAGCTAGGTGGGCAACTCATCCTCTCGACACGATTCGTTTTTCCGCTCCACGATACGCCCCATGACTATTGGCGTTTCACCAAATATGGCCTCCGAGAAATTTTCAAAGAATGGGAAGTCATCGAGCTTACCGAAGAAACAAGAAATTTCTCAACCATGGGAGCATTGTTTCAGAGAATCTGTTTTCAGTCAGAACTTCGCTTTAATAAAGTCAGTAAATTTTTTATTCTTTCTTTTGCTTGGCTTCTCGACCATATGAACTTTCTCACCGTCAAAGAATACGGCGATATTAAGCATTCTAAAAGCGAGTCACTTTTGATGCCGACTGGCTATTATATTGTTTGCAGGAAGCGATTGTGATACCGTAATGCTTATAAATTAACGATATTTTGATGCAGAAACCTAAAAAATTGCTTATTACTGGCGGCTTGGGCTTTATCTTTTCGCATGTTACCGAATACTTTGTGAAAAAGGGCTGGGACGTCGTAGTCATCGATAATCAATCCGTCGGCAGTCACCCTGAAATCATTGATGGTTCGTTCAAATATTACAATGAAAGCGTCTGCAGTCTGGAGACGATAAATATCATCCACAAAGAAGCTCCTGACTACGTCATACACGCAGCGGCGATAAGCGATGTTGATTATTCTATAAAAGAACCGCACAAGACGCTCTCAGAAAATATTATGGGGAATCTCAATGTATTCGAAGCGTGTCGAGAGCTCAAAAATCTTAAAAAGTTTATTTATGTATCTACAGATGAGGTATATGGAGAGTGCGAACATAAGAAAAAAGAAGACGAGATTCTTTTTCCTAGAAATCCTTACTCATGTTCGAAAGCCATCGGTTCTTTGATGCGTTTGGCGTATGGCAGTACTTATTCTGAGATGCTTGAAAATACCGCCGAAACCCGTTTTTGCAATGTTTTTGGTCCGCGGCAGGACACGCGAAAGATTATGCCCCTCATAAAGCACTCGCTCCATACAGGCGAAGCGATTCCTCTTCACAATGAAGGCACTGGATACCGCGAGTATATTTATGTAAAAAATATTCCTCCGGCGATTGAGCTCATCCTTGAAAAGGGAAATAGAACTTACAATATCACTACTAATAGCGGACTTACTGTGCATCAGTTGGTGAAAATCGCCGAAAAGGTGACGGGCAAAAAAGTGAATACATATTCGACTAATCGTCCCGGCATGGACATGAAATATCAGATGGACTTTTCCCGCATACACAATGAGCTCGGCTGGCGCCCGTTCTATTCTTTTGAGGAGAGTTTGAAAGAATATCTTTCAGATACAAAATGAAAATAGAAAAAACTCCTCTGCGCGATGTATATGTCATCACTCCGGATGTGCACGAAGATGCGCGAGGATTTTTTATGGAAACATACAGACAGGATCTTTTTAAGAAAGCGGGCATCACTGATGTCTTTGTACAGGATAATCATTCCCGCTCTACACAGAAAAATGTCGTGCGCGGACTTCATTTTCAATGGGAGCCGCAAATGAGCAAATGTATGCGCGTAACAAAAGGTAGTGCTTTTTTGGTTGCTGTCGACCTTCGCAAAGGGTCGCCAACACTTGGAAAATGGTTTGGAATTGAGGCGAGTGAAGACAACAAAAAACAGCTCTATGCTCCCGCATCATTCGCCCGCGGTTTTCAAACACTTACTGATGTGTGCGATGTGCAATATAAATGTTCCGCATTTTATAATCCTGAAACTCAAGGCGAAATCGCATGGGACGATAAACATATCAATGTCGATTGGCCTATAAAAGATATTCCTTTGGTTTCCGAACGAAACAAGAAATTGCCGTCTTTTAATGATTGGCTTGATCGTCCAGAATCGCATATCTTTCAGTACTAGATTTACTCGTCCTTGTTGTTGATATATGCTATCTTTTCTATATGAAAAAAATACCTCTTTTTAAGCCGTATATGGGAGGTGAAGAAGCCCGTGCTGTGGCGAAAACCCTGCGTTCTGGCTGGATAACGCTCGGCCCGAAAACCGAAGAATTTGAGGAGGCATTTGCAAAATATGTGGGCGCTAAGCATGCGGTTGCACTCAACTCGGCAACCTCCGCGCTTCATCTCGCGCTTATTGTATTGGGCGTACACCAGGGTGACGAAGTCATTACGACTCCGATAACGTTTGCTTCAACTGCCGAAGTGGTGTTTTATGTCGGCGCAACTCCGGTCTTTGCCGATATTGACCCTCGCACATTGAATATTGACCCGCATTCGATAGAAAAAAAGATAACTAAAAAAACAAAGGCGATTATCGTCGTACATTACGGCGGGCAGCCGTGCGATATGGATGCTATAAATGCGATTGGCAAGAAACATAACATACCGATTATTGAAGATGCCGCCCATGCCACGGGCTCGTCTTATAAAGGCCAAAAAATCGGCGGAAGCAATAATCTCACAACATTCAGTTTTCATGCAGTAAAAAATTTAGCGACGGGCGACGGCGGCATGATTACGACGCCTGATGATGACATTGCCAAGCGGCTGCGAGCTCTTCGTTGGATGGGAATAAATAAATCGACGAGCGAACGGGAAACTGCAGGAGGATATCGTTGGGATTATGACATTGTCGAAGGTGGAGGATTCAAATATCATATGAATGACATAAACGCATCCATCGGACTCGTGCAGCTCAAAAAACTCGATATGATGAATGCCAAGCGCCATGCTGTAGCAAAAATTTATGATGCCGCATTCAAAGATTCGAAAACCATTCGCCCGCTCACGCAACTTTCCGAGCGTGCAACTTCTCGTCACAATTATTGTGTATTGCTCCACGATATTTCCCGCGAAGCGTTTATTGAATATCTTTCCGCGCAGGGAATTTCAACCGGCGTGCATTATAAACCGCTCTATCATCATCCTCGCTATCGTCCGTATGGCTCGGCAAAAGATACTCCTTTCGCAGAAAGTGTTTGGCCGCGCATACTTCTTCTTCCATGTCATCCGCATATGAGTGTGGTAGATGCAAAGAAAGTCATCCGCGCCGTTCTAAATTTTAAGTCGTGAAAATTATTTTCTGTACCAAGGGCGACCGAATGCTTCCGAGTTCGCGTACGCGAGCACATTTGATTGCGGATTATTTGCGCACCCAAGGATATAATGCCCAGTCGTTCCATATAAAAACACGGCCGTGGTGGAACATATCAAAAGCCCGTTTTTCTGAATTTTGGTTTAACGCGCGCCTTCTCCTCTCTGTCAGCAAAAAAGATATTTTGTACCTTCACAAGGTGACGGACCAAGTCGATTTTATGGCGCTTGTACTTTTGCGAAAATGGATACTTCGCCGCGGATATATATTTGATTTTGACGATGCGATTTTTCTGCCGTCGTGGAATCGCGCGGCAAAAACATGGCTTATGGTCAAAAATGCTGACGCCGTAATCGTCGGGAGCCACTTTCTTCAGGAATATGCGCTTAAATACAATAAAAATTCTCATGTCATTTCCGCGCCGATTGATACCGAAGGCACGTACGGTCCGGCAAAAAAGAGAATTGATGACCCTCGCGTCCGCATAGGATGGACGGGTACGCCGGGGCATTATGAGAATATGAAGCTTCTTTTGAAATCTCTTGAAAGATTAGTGCAAGAAGGTCGCAACATCGCATTTATACAGCTCGGCGGAGGAGATAAAATTTATGAGCTTATGTCTTCGGTAAAAAATCTTTCGGTAGAATTTACGCCGTTTCTACCGTGGGATGAGCCAAAGGAAGTGGTCACATATATGCAGCAGTTTGATATCGGTGTTATGCCGCTCCAAAAAACCGAACTGAATCGCGGCAAAGATGCATGGAAAGCAAAAGAATATATGGGATGCGGCGTCGCGACGGTTTTGAGTGATTGGGGAGAAAACCCGTATGTCGTTACGGATGAAGTCAACGGAATACTTGCTGATACCGAAGAGGATTGGTATCAGGCATTTAAAAAATTGATAACGGATGTACAATATAGAAAAAAGATTGGAGATGCCGGTCGAGCGCATATGGACGCCGAATATTCTTACAAATCTTTCATGCCGAAGCTGTTAAAGTTTATAAAAACTAAATAATTTAAAAATGGATTATAAGGACAATCTTCGTGTGAATCTCGGCGGTGGGGAAGAGAAAATTGAGGGGTTTATAAATATAGATACGGTTGCTTTGCCGACGGTCGATATTGTCGCGGATATAAGCAAGGGCATACCATTGCCAGACAATAGCGTCATTGAGGTCCGTGCCAATTATATTTTGGAACATATCAAAGATACTGTTTTTATCATGGAGGAGATGTATCGCGTATGCAAAGCAGATGCAAAAGTAAAGATCAAAGTTCCATATTTCAAATCAACCGCCGCGTTCAAAGATCCGACACACGTGAGCTTTTTCACTGAACGGACATTTGAATATTTTGACCGCGATTATATAGAAAATGGAAAGTTGCCCGAATACAAGGCAAAATATAATTTCAAAATGATCAAGCTTACTTATAATTACTATGTGCGGGGGATGCGATTCGTACCATGCATAGGATTTTGGAGGAAAATATTGTGGGACGTAGTCAAAAGCATTGTCGTCGAACTTCGAGCTGAAAAATAATTCTTGCCGGCTTTTGATATCTGATCAGAGACGGATGTCGGTAAGTCCTATATCGCGATATTGTGATTCGGTGGTTGCAATGAATCTCTCGATATCCGCAGCATACTCTTTGCCGATTTTTTTGGCTTTTTCAAGCCGCAATTGCGGAATGTATTCGGTGATGTTGATGCGTATATTATCCAACACTGAAGAAGGTATAGGGTAGGTTGCCCTTGGATTCGGTTTGCCCGCAAGATATTCGAATTCCAAAGCCGGGATCTCCGGACGGAATTGCCCGCCTCTGATTGTAAGTGAAAGCATGAGATTCGCGAGGCGGTCCGCATCCATCAATATTTGCTGAGTCAGACTTTGTCCATCCTTGTTTTTTTCACTGTGATTGAGTGCGGCAGTGAATATCTCCTCGATCTCATCCGGAGTGAAATGACCTTTTGGCAATTTTACAAGATATGTCTGCATGAGTTTTCTGACTGATACATTGTCATCTGCGGTGACGATTCTATCTGTGGAATGAATCATCGCCGCACACCACGCCATGGAGCCACTCCGTTTATCCGGCGCAATGTGCACTGCAAGCATGGCGACAGTCACATCATGATCGAGCCCGTGTCCGCGATGTTTTATCTGCAACTTTTCATGACCTTCTTTTATGACGAGGTAAAAATCGGCAAAAATCTCTCTGAATTCATTGAATGTATGCATATGCTAACCTTACAATAATTTCCTCAGAATAAAAAGCTGTTAGACAAAGTTTGTCAGCTGGCTGATTTGATTTTTCTGAAATAGTAGACATTGATGAGGAACAAGATGAGCCATGAAAGGCCATTTTCGACCGCGACGCCCATCAATCCGTATTTGTATACGAGTACGAAAGTCAGTATCAGCGTAAATATGCCACTCATGATATTTATCTTGTACATGATCCGCGATGCCATCTTGATCTGGAAGTATATGGAAAAGAGCGAAATTGCCGGTACGAATATGAGCCCGAGCATATATATCTGAGAATAGAACACCGATTCTATATATTTCGGGAAAATCAGTCCGAATACTAGGGGTGCCGCAAGAATATACAAGAGGACGATGATTACTGTCATGCCTGTCAGTTGCAGCGATTTTTTTATGACGCTTTTCCTCAATTCAGCATCTGGGAGTACCGCATATTTAGGCAGGGCAACGCCGAAAAGATTTTTGAAAACACCCTTGATCTGTTCAGGGATTGCTTGAGCGAATGAGTATATCGCTAAACTTACTGGTCCGAGAAAATGAAAAACAAAAATCCTGTCCGACTGGCTTGCAATAGTGCCCAAAAGGTATATCACACTTAGGTGTTTGCTGTAGGGGATGAGCGTCTTATCGCCGACAGTATTCGGTTTGAATCTTGAGAGGACACTTCTGTATGACCATAATATTCCAAGGGTACTTGATATGAAATATGCTGCAACTATCGCAAGAGCATTTTGGGTAGTGACGGCGGTGATGATGACCACTACGGTGGTAAATAATTGTGACCCTGTATTATAGAGAGTGCTTCGTTTGAAATCTTTTTTACCGCCTAGATATGCTCCGTAGAGTCCGAATGCGTCTATGAATGGATTGGTGATTCCTGCGATGAGAAATGCGTAGCCGAAAGGAGCGTTGCCGTTCAGAAAATAATACACAGATACTCCGAGTGCGATGACTACGACGATTGAACCCCATCGAAGAGATGTCTTTACTGCATCTTTGAAAATACCTTCCGAACCTTGCGCGACGCCTTGAGCGACGACTTGTGCCATACCGGTAAGCGAAAATGCGCCAAGTATTCCCGCTGCTGCAAGGATGAATTTATAATTTCCATAGACATCTTTTGATACGGCATTCGCGAAAAAGAGTGCAGTGATGAATGCAGACAATGTTGCGATTACTTGTCCAAGCGTTAGCCACGAGCCGCCCTTGACGAGGTACACCATATCGGTCTTGAATATACGCTCGCTTTTGCGGAGGAGAGTATGGATTTTTAGTTTTAGTTTTTCCATTTTGATTTTTTTACTGCGCTATTGTAGCATCATTTTTTATTGTTACAGGAGCTGTTTTGAAAAGTACCATTTGCAATAATATCGCGAAAATATTCGTAATAATTTGCGCCCAGATGATGCCCCAGAGTCCGAAATAATAGAGCATAACGCAGAGAAGTATTGCTCGGGTTGCAGGAATAGTGATGCCGCTGACATAGAGCTCTTTAGTTTTTCTTTGTGAGGTCAGCGCGGTTTGTACGAGTGTTGCTGCGACAGAAAAAAAGGAGAGAGAATAAATCTGTGTGAATGGTATCGAAGCGATGTACGCCGGAAAGAGAATATAGAAAAGCCACGGAGCAACGAGCGAATAACAGCCGGCGCATAGTGCAAGTGCCAAAAGTATCCACCAGAGTTTTTTCTTCAAAAAATCTTTCACCGCGAATTCATTTTTTTCCGAAAGACGAGGGAGGGCGATTGAGGACATTGATTTCAATGCACCGCTGATTTTTTCGGGAAGGAGAGTCGCGAATGAATATATTGCCAGCATCGGAGCGCCGAGAAAATAGAACACGAGTAGGGCATCAAGCTGTGCCGATACGGCATTTGGTATCGCCATAACACTTAAATGCGTGCCGTAGGGGAGCGTTTCGGAATTTATTTCTTTGTTCGGCCGCATACTTTTGAGCGTCATTGTGTAAAGTATGATGTTGCCGAGAAGCCCGAAGAAAAAGTTCCCAAACGCAATCCACACGAAATCACGGGTGAAATAAAGCATCGCGATGACTCCGCCGTAGGAAATAATCGTATTTATCAAGCTAAAATAAAATCCTCGCTTGAATTGTTTTTTCCCGGCGACATATGCAGTCCACGTGTTGAGCGCATTCGCTGTCGGAAGGAAAAGTCCAATCCACAAGAGAGAAACGAAAAGCCCGCTTTGACCGTTAAAAAAATACCAGCCGGAAGCGGTGAATGCGACAAGTGTTGGAATTGCGCCAAGCCACAATTGATATTTCGTCGTGCGGACGAGTTCGCCTTCATAGCCTATAGAGACCGCGCGTATGACCGCCGCATTCATTCCGGTGAGGGTTAATGCGCTCAAGATTCCCGCGATTGAAAGGACATATTGATATGTTCCGAACGCATCTTTTGAAAGCAGACGGGCAAAAAGAATAGAAGTAATGAGTCCGCAGAGAGAAACAAAAAAATAATTGCAGTTCATCCAAAAGCCGCCCTTGATCGCGTACATCAAATCTGTGCCGAAGAAGCGTCCGACCCGATGTATGTGTTCGCGGATGTAATCTTTGATTTTTTTCACGGTAATGATAATTGTATGTTGCTTTGTCTTTGGAACAAAGTCGATAAAGGGCGGGCGCCAAAGCGCCCGCCCCGACCGTATCACCTATAATCCTTTTAAAACCGGATTTGTTTCAATACTTGAGTCCCTATGGTATATTTGCATCCATGAAATTAAAGGATATTTTGAGAAAAGTCGTCATCGTCGGTATATTCATTACCCCATTCATCCCACTCGTGGTGATGCCGTCGCTTTTCTTTCCGTTTATCACCGGCAAGAATTTTCTCTTTAGAATTGTCGTTGAAGTTGTATTTTTCGCATGGGTCGCGCTTGCGTGTTGTGATGCTTCGTATCGACCGAAAAAATCATCGGTACTGTGGAGTTTTGTCGCCCTTGTTGTTGTCATATGTTTTGCTGACGCGTTCGGTGCAAATCCGTACAAAAGTTTTTGGTCAAATTTTGAGCGTATGGAAGGCTTCATTACCCTTGCGCACCTCTTCGCATTTTTTGTTGTTGCCTCAAGCGTGCTTGCGCGAGAAAAAATCTGGGATTGGCTTGTCAAAGTTACGCTTGGCGTGAGCGTCTACATTTCGCTCTACGGCGTATTTCAGCTTCTCGGATTTATCAGCATAAGCCAAGGTGGCGTGCGCGTTGACGGACCGTTCGGCAACGCGACATATCTCGCTATTTATACGGTCTTCATTATTTTCTTCTGTGCCATTTTCTCCGCGCGAGAATGGCAGAAAAAGATTTCTCCTGTAGCGATGAAGTCTTCACTTGGCGGAATTCTTTTGGTGCTTTTCCTCTTTTTGCTCTTTTTGACTCAAACCACTGTTCCTCATATAGCTTTTGCCGCGACAATCGGAATCTTGATTCTCATCGGCGCTGTTGCTGCGGTCATTCTCGCACAAAAATATTCCGTTGCGTGGATATACGGCGCAATCGCTCTCATTAATCTCGTCATTCTTTATTACACCGCGACTCGCGGCGCAATACTCGGTTTTATCGGCGCTGTGGTCATTATGGCAATCATCGGACTTTTTGCGGGAAAAGAAATGAAAATGCTTCGCACGGCTTCGCTTTGGATTCTTGGCGCGACTGTTGTTCTCATTCTCGGATTTTTACTTCTCAAAAACACATCGTTTGTTCAAAATAGTCCCGTTCTTGGAAGATTTGCTTCCATTTCGTTCAACAGTTCCGAGACAGACGCACGCCTCTATGTCTGGAATATGGCAATCAAAGGATTTGAGGAACGACCGATACTCGGCTGGGGACAGGAAAATTTCAATCTCGTCTTCAACAAATTCTATGACCCGAGAATGTATTCGCAGGAACAGTGGTTTGACCGCACGCACGATGTCATCCTCGATTGGCTTATCAACGGTGGCGTTCTCGGGCTCGCGGCATACCTTTTCCTTATTGGATCCGCGGTATGGCTTTTGTGGAAGCGGACAAAGATTTCTTTCGCCGAAAAACTTCTCTACACCGGACTTTTCGCCGCGTATTTCATAAACAATATTTTCGTCTTCGACAATATCACAAGCTATATCCTCTATATTTCTCTTCTCGCGTACATTCAGGCAAAAGGCACAGAGGAAGTTGCACTCTCTCAAAAAACATCAGGTGTTGTTTCGGAGGGTACAACGTTTCGAATTGTCCTGCCGATTGTCTCGATTATTGGAATTTTTGTCATATATGTTCTCAATTATCCTGCATATTCGGCAAGCCGTTCACTCATTGGTGCCCTTGAAACATTTTCGTCGGGAACCGTCACAAACGATACGGTAAATACGGGACTTTCGTATTTTCAAAAAGCCATCGCGGAAGACACTGTTTTCGGTATGGACGAAGAGGGTCTCTATGAAATCAGAGAACAGATCGTTTCAGCGACCCAGACTGTTGTCGAAAGCAATGCCGACAATTCCGTCAAGCAAACATTTGCCGAGTTTGCTTTGGGTCAAGTCCAGGCACAGATCGCGGCGACTCCGTATGACGCGCGGTATCAGCTTTTCGCCGCAAACTTTTATCAGGAAGTCGGTATGATACCGCAGGCGGAAGCGGCGTATCAGACTGCGGTCGCGCTTTCTCCCGGCAAGCAAAGTATTTTGTTTGAATTGGGCGGGCTTTATATTTCAGAGAAAAAATATGATGATGCGCTTGCGATATTCAAAGAAGCATATACAGGCGATACTGATGATATCGAGGCGAAAGAAAATTATGCCGCGGCTGCGATTTATGACGGACAAACTGCTCTCGCAGCATCCCTTATGACCAATCCCGCTGTCGCATTAAGCGATGCGGTGGCAAAGGCGTATCTTGATACCAATCAGTGGCAGAATCTTATAAGTCTTTTTGAAACACGTATCGCAACATTGCCTGAAGACGTGAACAATCGCACATCGCTTATTGCTGCATATGTAAAAGCGGGAGAAAATGCAAAAGCGATTGCCGAAATTAATACGCTCGTACAAATGTATCCAAGCTACGCGGATGTCGGCAAACAAGCGATAGAGGAAATACAATCCGGAAAGTCTCTCCAATAATATGGTCTATGAAAGCGGAAAAATATATGAGGGCGTAACACTCGCGCAGTTTTCAACGCTCAAAGTCGGCGGAAAATCCAAATATTTTTGCGTGGTGAAAAGTGTGGAAGAGTTGCGCGGCGCACTTGCGGAAAGTGCGCCGCGCATACCAGTCTTCATTCTCGGCGGCGGTTCAAACATTTTGATACCGGACGAGGGTTTTGAAGGACTTGTTATCAAAATGGGATTGAAGGGTGTTTCGTACGCAAGCGATGAGGATACTGTCGTTGCCAAAGTCGCGGCGGGAGAAAATTGGGATACATTTGTTTCCGATACAGTTTCGCGCGGCCTTTGGGGCATCGAAAATCTTTCAGGAATTCCCGGAACTGTCGGCGGCGCACCGATTCAAAACATCGGTGCGTATGGGGCAGAAGTAAGTTCCGTAATTGAATCAGTAAAAATTTTTGACCTCAAAACGGATAAAGAAAAAATCCTTTCTAACAAAGAGTGCCGATTTTCATACAGAGACAGTATTTTCAAAAAGCCGGAAGGAAAGAGACTGATTGTTCTTGAAGTAACATTCCGGCTTTCAAAAACCCCAAATCATAATATTTCATACAAAGACCTTGCGGGGTTTTTTGCAGAGCAAAAAACCCCGCCAACGCTCTCCGAAATCCGCTCTGCCGTTCTTTCCATCCGTTCCCGAAAATTTCCCGACCTCTCACTTATCGGCACCGCGGGCTCTTTTTTCAAAAACCCCATTATTTCAAAAAAGCATTTCGAAAAACTGCAGTCGCAGTTTCCAAATATCCCATCATTTCTAGCGGGGGATAGTGTAAAAGTTCCGCTTGCATTCATTCTCGACAAAATCTGCGGATTAAAAGGTTATGCGATGGGTAATGTCGGACTTTTCGAAAATCAACCCCTCGTTTTAATAAACAAAGGAGGCGCGACATCAAATGAGATAAAAGTATTCTCGAAAGAAATAAAAAAAGCGGTGAAAAACAAGACAGGAATAGACATTGAAGAAGAAGTGATACAAGTCGTATAAAACACAATATCTTTCTTGCTCTCAAGATATCTTTGAGTTAGTATCCATTTTAGAACATACCGTGATTCGAGAACTATCTTGAGCGTTATGTTTGTTCACTACAACAAAAAAGGTCTGAAAATGGACACGTCCAACAGCACTATGTCGGTTTCTCTCACTGATCTCATTCTTGGAAAAATCAAGGTAGATCAGGCCAAGCTGAGCCAAGAAGATTGGCTCTGTCTTGTAAATCGGGTATTTGAGTTCGTCAAACCACGACTCAAATATCTTTCTGGCTTTGTGTCAGTTGAGGAGCATATGAATTTCACAATTCCGGGGATTCATAGCACTCAATTTGTCGCAGATCAGGCTATCATCTCTGCAACTCACCTAGGAAAAAAGAAGGTTGTTGAATTAGTGACTTTGCCTAAGACTCCCGAGATGAATGCTAAGTATACAGCTGGTATGATGACGGGCGCTCCGGTTAATTACGACTACCATCTTGTCATTACTCAGTCGGGCGAATGGTTTACTTGGCACACTGTATACGATTTGGCCGATGGTAAGGGGCATCGTGTCTGTTACAAAGCCAAAAGTATCCAAGTGAAAAAAGTGTCACTTACCGATCTCCCGCTTCAGATAATTGAGACGCATGTTCTCCGGAACAGGGGGAGAGACCATATTCACACATTACATCTCGGTTTGGCTATCATTTATCGTTTCAAGAGTCTTCTTGAGGAAACCATAAGTGAAAGACGAGGGTATCTCGACGAAATGTCTGACTGTCTCAGGAAAATCGAAAAAATCCAAAAACATTTCGAAATTTAATAAGGACTTGAAATTTCATCCCTCGCGATTCTGTCGCGGGGGATTTTTCTTTGAAAAAGGGGCGTTTTCTGCTAAGATGTGATTTCTATGGCGAATATTTTCAAGCGTATGTTCGGGTCGGGGAATGAAGCGGCATTGGAGGAAATCAAGCCGTTCATTGCCAAAATAAACGGTTTTGAGCCGGCGATATCTCTGCTGTCTGATGAAGCGCTCAAAGCCAAGACTGCCGAGTTTAAATCACGCCTCGAAAAAGGGGAAACAATAGATGATATTCTCCCCGAAGCATTTGCCGTCGTCCGCGAAGCGGCAAAACGCACGCTCGGACAGCGACATTTTGACGAGCAATTGATGGGAGGCATCGCACTTCATCAAAGCAATATTGCCGAAATGAAAACAGGTGAAGGAAAAACGCTCGTTGCAACGCTTCCCGCATATTTGAACGCCATATCAGGAAAAGGTGTACACATCGTGACCGTAAACGATTATCTCTCTGAGCGCGACGGCGTATGGATGGGACAGATTTATGATTTTCTCGGACTCACGGTCGGAATCATCGGACACAATGTTTCATTCATCTATGACAAGACCGCACGTAAGGCCTTACCGGAAACGGAAGAAAAACTTGATGAAAAGCGCGACGAAGTCGGCTCATTTCATATCGTTAAAGAATTTATGCGTCCCGTTTCGCGCAAGGATGCCTACAACGCCGACATCACCTACGGAACGAACAGCGAATTCGGTTTTGATTATTTGCGCGATAATTTGGAATATTCCCGTGACCTTCTCCGCCAGCGTGATTTCAGTTTTGCCATCATCGACGAGGTGGACTCTATTTTGATAGACGAAGCACGCACGCCGCTCATCATTTCCGCGCCGACTGCTGAATCCGAAGATTTGTACAAAACATTCGCGCGTATTGCTGCAAATCTGGAGCAGGAGAAAGATTACACCGTCGAGGAAAAACATCGCTCCATTTCGCTCACGGAGGACGGCATTGCAAAAGTAGAAAAGATTCTCGGCATTTCAAATATTTATACCGATGCGGGAATAAAATCTGTCCATCATTTGGAGACGGCTGTCCGCGCAAAAGCTCTTTTTCACAAAGACAAGCAGTATGTCGTACGCGATGGGAATATTGTGATAGTGGACGAATTTACCGGACGTCTTCAGCCGGGTCGCCGCTGGTCAGAAGGTCTTCATCAGGCGGTCGAAGCTAAAGAAGGTGTGGCAATACAAAAAGAAAGCCGAACATACGCTTCAATCACATATCAGAATTATTTCCGTCTCTATCCAAAAATCGCCGGTATGACGGGAACCGCTCTCACCTCAGCCGAAGA
>DATKHE010000024.1:0-4964 GCA_035510395.1 Minisyncoccota bacterium | reverse complement strand
GTGCTACGCCGATTATTGCAAAGACAGCAAAAGAACTTGGTGCGCTTACGGTCGCAGTCGTCACTCGCCCATTCTCATTTGAAGGCAAAATGCGAATGCAGATAGCCGATCACGCACTTGAAAATCTCAAAAAAGAAGTGGACGCAATCGTTGTCATCCCGAATGATCGGCTTCTCACCACCATCGACCGCAACACGACCGCAAAGCAGGCATTCTCTATGTGCGATGAGGTTTTGAGACAAGGCGTCGAAGGCATCTCATATTTGATTACCACTCCGGGCATCATCAATATCGACTTCGCTGATATTCGCGCGGTTATGGAAAATGCAGGATCGGCGCTTATGGGCATCGGTATAGCAAGCGGAGAAAAACGCGCAGAAGACGCGGCAAAAAGTGCTATCAATTCCCCGCTCCTCGATATTTCTATCAATGGTGCGAAAGGCGTGCTCTTCTCTGTTTCGGGCGGTGATGATGTCGGTATGCTTGAAATTCAGGATGCAGCAAAAATCATTACTGATTCAATCGATCCGAATGCAAAAGTCATATTCGGAACCGTTCGCGATGAAAAGCTAAAAAAAGGCGACATAAAAATTACGGTCATCGCGACTGGATTTGGTGAAGGTATGGGAGCAGGCCAGCACAAGCGCCTCTTCCAAGACACTCCTGAAAAAGGCAAAATTTTCAACACCGTCACGACTGCTTCAAAAGAAGAAAAAACAGAGAAAAAGGATGAGAAGAAACCGATGCCGACAATCGAAGAAGATGATTGGGGCGCAGTTCCATCATTTCTCCGAAGAAAAAAATAGCAAAAAAGGCCGTAGGCCAAAGGGTTTAGGTTTTAGTAATTTAAAAAATCTGGTATTCTATTTGTCTGGACTCCAATTATTCCTAAACCCTATCCCCTACAAACTAAACCCTTATGTCTTACGATTTAGCAATTATCGGCGGCGGACCGGCGGGAGTCGCTGCGGGCGTCTATGCTTCCCGCAAACGCCTCAAAACTGTCTTCATAACGAAAGATTTTGGCGGACAGAGTTCTGTATCGGAAGAAGTGCAGAATTGGATTGGCACAACAAAAATCTCCGGTATTGATTTGGCACAAAATTTGAAAAACCATCTCCTCGCTTATGCGGGCGATGTTGTTGACGTGAAAGAAGGCGAAACGTGCGATAGCATTTCAAAAAACAAAGACGGCTTTGTAGTGAAAACAAAGACCGGTACATACGAAGTAAAGACGATTTTGATAACCACAGGAAGCCATCGCAGAAAACTCACTGTTCCGGGCGCGGAAGAATTTGAAAACAAAGGCATTACCTACTGCGCGTCGTGCGACGGTCCGCTTTTCGCCGACCAAGACGTAGCGATTGTCGGAGGCGGAAATGCGGCATTTGATTCTGCCGCACAGCTTCTCGCCTACTGCAAAAGCGTAACGCTCCTCAATCGAAGTGATGATTTTAGAGCAGATCCTGCGACTGTCAAAAAGGTTCTTTCAAATCCGAAAATGCACGCCGTCACAAACGCGCAGCTCGTAAAAATCGTCGGCAACAAATTCGTCACAGGGCTTACGTATAAAAATGCCGAGAGCGGAGAAATGAAAGACCTCGCGGTGACGGGTATTTTCGCCGAGATTGGATCGCTTCCAACAACAGAATTTGCGAAATCACTCGTAAAGATTGATGAGTATAATCGCATTGTCGTAGATCCACGCACGCAGATGACATCACTCGCAGGTATTTGGGCTGCTGGCGACTGCACGGATGGTCTCTATCATCAAAACAACATTGCCGCAGGAGATGCTGTCAAAGCGCTTGAAAACCTCTATCTTTGTTTGCACGCGAAGTAAAATTGATGAAATAAAAAACACCCCGACGAACTAGTCGCCGGGATGGTAAGTCTGGGTCTCAGGATGCGAATTCATCACGCTTGATAGCCGAGGTCAGATCGGTCCACTCTTTACGCGTGAACTGCGCAATTTTCCTCGGCGCGAGAGTACTGCGCACAGAGATATTGCGTTTTCCGATTTTGACCTGCGGGCAGGCGCCTATTCCGCACTGGGACGGTTTCTGCCATGTGTTTTTAGTCATAAGTACCTCCAAGCGCAAGTATAGTATTTCGTCTTAAAATGTCAAATCGTTTCTGGTTTTTGTAAGATCCCACTGACAAAGTCTTTTATCAATGAATCCTTCAAATCAGCTTTAAATTTTTCAAGTTTTAGTATATTGAATGATGATTTATTTACTTCTTTCACGATATCTCTTTCAGGATGACAACCATCACCAAAAAATTGATATATTGGGCTAAAAAATCTTTGAAAGATTTTGAGCCAGTATTTATCTGAAGGAATATGTTCTATAAGATAATATTTGCCTCCTGGTTTGAGAATTCTGTAAATTTCACTAATAACCTTACTCTCATTTGAAACTGAACATAACACAAGCGAACTTATGACATTATCAATGCTATTGTTTGGTAGATCTATCTTTTCGGCTGATGAAATAATGACTTTTGAGTATTTATTGACAAGATAAGATTGAAAATAATGATTTGGCTCTAGAGCAATCAAATTACTCTTATCACTAAAATATCGGGCATTGACTCCTATCCCCGCTCCAATTTCAAGAGTCTTTCCTCCAATACCAGAGAATAGAGATACTTTCTTATCATTAAGTATTTTATCTACTCTATCACCCGACCGAACAAGTAATTTAGAAAATAAGCGTTTTTTGAAATCCATATAATCAAAAACAGGTGCGCGCGTCAAGATTCGAACTTGAGACCCTCTCGACGTCAACGAGATGCTCTACCAACTGAGCTACGCGCGCGGTTGTAAGATAATAGCAGGAAAATCTTTGTTTTCAAGTGATTTCATTAAATATTGACTTTATTTTTTTGAGATGATAGTTTACGAAGAAATCTTAATCACAAACAATTAAAGAGGGTTCTTTAATGAAATCCGAAAAAATACTAAGACTGGTTAGCCTCTACCGTCAAAAACTGATAGAACGGGGGGTTAAGAATGTTCCTTATCATGATAAAGTAACCTTGATTTCCCTAAATCATAGCCTTGAATACTGCTATGGGATGCTCGATAGGGTCGAGGAAGTTATAAATGAGGAAAAAATTACTGAAGCCCATCACTGCCTCGGATTTATCCAGGGTATCTTCTGGGCAAATATGGTTTATACCTTTGCTGATTTTGAGAAACACAATACAGAGTAAGATACCTCGCTACACCTCAACCTCAGAAGTGTCGTCTGAAAAATCAGACGACTTTTTATTTAAAAACACAAATTGTAGAATGAAATCGGGTTCGTCCCTTAGAGGAGAGTATACTTTTCTAGTTTCTACAAGAAATCTACGTCGTCGTAACTTTCTGAATATTCGCGCGGCGGAGGAGTTCGGCTTGGAGCGTGACAGCGCGGCGCTTGTCGATATTGTCGATGATAGGTAAAACGCTTTCTGAAGCTGAAAATCCTCCGGCAGGCGCGGTACCAGAACCCGGTGTGAGGACGATGAGTTTACTTACGCCACAGAGCCGCTGATAAAAACTGCGCTCTATATTCACATCCCTAATTTGCCGATACGGAATGGCTGTTTCTTTTTTTGCAAAAATTCCTTTCGTAATTTTGAATGCGTCTTCGCCGATAGAAAATGTGTAGCTCCTGTATATGAGATGCGCGGCAGCGAGAGTATAAATACAGCCGAGAATCAAAAGCCCGATTGACCAAAAAATGATTTGATTTACAAATGCGGGATGACCAAAACTTCCCTTTACTCTGACTATCAAAGCGATGATTGTGATGACAAAAAAGATGATCGGAGTGGTCGCATATTTGTCGAGAATGAGTGAGTATGCGCGAGGTCCGAGTCTTTGCGGTTCGAAGCTGTCTACATTTAGTTTTTCAGAATCGGAGTTCATGGGATTAGTTTAGCATTAAACGTCAGTCAAGTTCCAAGAATTGCACTCCAGTGTTATGTTGTGGTAAGGTGAAGCAAATTATGCACCCTACTAAAATCACTGTTGGTAAACCTGTCATTCTTCATCGACTCCGTCATGCTGTCGACTGAAATATCCCCGGATTCAAGGGTAAGAAAGGCGACCCGATTGTCTTGCCGGCTCCTCGCACACAAAAGGAGGCAGCAGCTTTGCGCAAAGCTGGTCAAGCAGGGGCTCGTGCCGGTCGCCGTATGCGACGGCTTCTCGGAGTTCATTAAAGATTGATCGGTCTTTAGTCATAGCACCTCTCGCGAGGTGCTATTTTATTTCATAAAAAATTTTTGACCCCACGGAGAGTCGAGTCTTACAGACTCTGTACAGGTTTCGTATCGTGCTCGCACGGCTCCGCGCGATATACTCAACCTTTTCGACTATCCGATGCAGAGCGTTTAGCTCTGCTTGGGGTCATGGAACGAAAATGGCTTGCCCCACAAAAGGCAAGCGCGTATTTCGTAAACCATGACCCAACAACATGGCTTTCCGAACTTTTGGGACAGGGTGAATGTATTAAAACTAGTATTCAGGAGTTGGGGTTGGTGGTGAAGTAATGTTCACTAAGTTCACTTCTCTTCAAAAGATTTTAATTAAACAATCTACATAACGTTTGATATGATGAGGAAGTGAAAGAAGAAGAAATAAAAAAGAAAGTAAATATCGCTTACATAGATGCAGCTAATCTAAATAGTGCCGTTAAATCACAAGGATGGGAACTTGACTACAAGAGATTTAGAATATGGCTTTCAGATAAGTACAAGGTTGAACGTGCCTATATATTTATCGGTTTCATAACAAAATACAAGGACCTATATACCCATTTACAAGAATGTGGATTCACTCTTGTGTTTAGAGATGTTGTATACATTAATGCTGGAAAAGTGAAAGGAAATTGTGATGCGGATCTACTGATGGCTGCGAGTAAAGATTTGTATGAGGGAGAATTAGCAAAAGCGGTTATTGTAGCGAGTGA
>DATKHE010000023.1:0-4375 GCA_035510395.1 Minisyncoccota bacterium | reverse complement strand
CATTTATATAAGATTCCAGTTCGGCGCGCGAAAGTGTATGCACGCCTTGATATTTAATCTTTTTTATTTCCACCTCATGTTCAGGAACAACAAACCCTTTTGGAAATCGACCGCCTTTTGCCCATACAAAAAGAGGTTTTCCATCAACCACCTTTGATGAAAACGGCGGATACTTTTGCGCAAATGTTCCCTTTTGTGTCGTCACCCATTTTTTTACTTTTTTTTCATTCGGCTCGAAAAATGAATCGAGTGACGGCTCCACGATACCGAGCAAATCATACGTATCTGTTTCGATGCCAAAAATCCATTCGAATTCATATTCTTTGTCCAAATCTGTGTATTCTTCCCTTTTCTTTGTTTCCTCACCGACAAGCACAATCAAAATGCCTTCGGCCATAGGGTCAAGGCGACCTGCGTATGTCATTTTTTCTTTCGAATATTCAGGATGCGCAGCCGAAAATCGCTCAATAGTTTGAAGCGGAGTCTCCCCGATCTCTTTATATAAATTGAGTACTTTTTTAAGCATACGGATATGCTAGAATCTATCACACAATGAGAAAAATTACGCTCGACATAGAAACAAAAAATCTCTTCCAAGATGTCGGGACAAACAATCCGGCAGACTTGGATATTTCTGTCGTCTGTATTCACGACTCGGCAACCGATTCATATTCAAGCTATTTGGAGGCTGATTTCAAAAAACTCTGGCCTATTCTCGAAAATGCCGATGTACTCATCGGATTCAACAGTGATCATTTCGATATTCCGCTTTTGAACAAATACTATTCAGGCGATCTCTCAAAAATAAAAAGTGTCGATCTCTTGGCAGAAATACACAAATCTCTCGGCAGACGAATAAAGCTCGATAATGTTGCAGAAGCGACACTCGGCAAAAACAAGAGTGGGCACGGACTCGAAGCCATCACCTGGTGGAAGCAGGGCGAGATTCAAAAGATTATTGACTACTGCATTGATGATGTAAAGATCACAAAAGAGGTCTACGATTACGCGCTCAAAAATAAATCTCTCAAATACAAAGACTTTGGCGGCGGAATAAAAGATATTTCTATCGATAGTTCAAAATGGGAGGAAGTCAAAAAAAGCAGTATGAATTTCTCGCTTGGTCTCTGATCTGTTGTATGTTGTTAGTTGTCGACTGTTAGTTTAGAATTACAGTATATGAAAAACCAAAAGCTCTCGATCCCTATCGCCATCATTTTTGCCGGTCTTCTTATAGCCCTTGGATTATATTTCACAGGCAACAGAGGAACGCCTGTTGTTCAAACCGCGCAGGTCAATCAATCAAATATCGTCGTACGCCCTGTGTCTCCGACAGAGCACATTTTAGGAAATATAAATGCACCTATAAAAATAATCGACTATTCAGATACCGAATGCCCATACTGCAAGCAATTCCATCAGACGCTCAAACAGATTTATGCCACCTATAGTGCGAGTGGTACCGTCGCATGGGTCTATCGTGATTTTCCTCTCGATATTCATCCAAAGGCACGCAAAGAGGCAGAGGCACTGGAATGTGCCGCTGACCTCGGTGGAAATGATGCTTTCTGGAAATATCTCGATCAGATTTTTGCTATAACGCCGTCAAATGACGGACTTGATCCGGCAGAATTACCTCTCATCGCCCAATATGTCGGTCTTGATGTCACAGCGTTCAATAATTGCCTTTCAAGCGGTAAAGAAGCAGCCAAAGTCCAAGCTGATGTCGATGACGGAATCAAAGCTGGTGCTCAAGGTACACCATATACGGTATTCGTAACTCCGAACGGAAATATTGCAAATCCTGATGGCGCGATCCCCTATTCTGCAGTGCAAAATTATATCGAGGTGATACTCAAGAATTTATAAAGAAATCTATTGACCTAGCCCCTTTCCTAGCCTGCACCATTCACAATATTCGTCATCGCAGTTCTCGTTCACAAACGACAGATCAAGAATTTTTTGAGCCGTATCTTTAACAAGAACTTTTAATTCTTCGATTTCTTTATCTTCGATTACAAATACTTCGTGATGAAGTTTACCTCTATCATCGGGCTTTATGAAATCAATGGTCCCTGTTTTCATATTCCATTCACCACGTTTATATTCATTAAGAAGTAGTTTGTAAAACACTAGCTGACGTTTGTAATTGCCGTCGGCATTTTTCGTCTGACCCATTATTTCATTTCTTGATTTTGGTTTGCCTGTTTTATAATCGACAACATTTACACCTCCACTACCAAGAACCTCTACTTTGTCCAATTTTCCATTCAGTACTATTTCTACACCGCCAACTGGAAATGGAACACCCATAATAGTGAATTCATTGAATATGGATCGAGAAAAATTGGCCTGTGATAGATATCCCCGCAATTCCTCTGCACCCGATTTTGCAAACACTTCCAGATCTTTTTCCGTCATATGAGTACGCTGTAGATATGATTCAAAAAGTTGGATGGTCTTATTGATCGAAATATCTTCTTCTCGAGCATATGCATTGAAATAATCTTTGAGCGCATTATGCATCGCTGATCCGTAAAGGGCAGTATTATCCTGCACGGTAGGTACCCGCAACAAATTAGTGAAAAAATAGCGCCACGGACAATCGAGAAAATTGTTCAAGTGAGTTACAGGAAAACCGCGTTCTATAAAAAGCTTGTTGAGATACGCCTTATCTTTTATGAGTAACGGCAACGTTCTTTTAAAATCAGTTTTTTCTGTAACTAGAACGGTTTGAACATCCTTAATGTCCTCAACATTCTCTCCCATTTCATATAAAAATCTTGAGGGTGAAAGTTCCTTGCCGTCCATTCCGCGCTTTGCATAGGTTGCCCAAACACCTTTTCTTGCACGGGTGAGTGCGACATAGAAGAGACGCCTTTCGTCTTCAATAGCATCCTTCAGGGCTCCTGTGGGTAGAAAAAACGCCTTGTGCGCCTTCCTTCCGCTCCAAATACCCTCATTGGTATTCACTATGAAAACATAATCGAATTCGAGGCCTTTTGAGCCGTGAGCGGTCATAAGCTCAACTCCGTCAGGTGGGATTTTTGAGACAAGTATATCTTTGCTATATTCGCCAGCTTTCAAAAGTTCCGCCACAAAATCATTGAGAAGTGCTGCTTTTCTTCTCTCAGCAAAACGAATAACTGTTTGAAGTAACCCATCATACAAAACAAAAAGTTCGTGGGCACGAGGATGCTTTACCATAAATTCAAAAAATCCTGATTCACGTGCGACTGTTTCAAATCCTTTCACCGCAGATTCATTTGCAGCAATACGACTTAGATAGGAAAGTTTTTTATAAAATTCCGAAAGCTCGGGAGACATCTTCACAACATCAACAAGCGGCACTTTTTCTTTGTTAGCCTTTTCAAGTGCTTTTGAGACCTCTATTGGGTCAATACGGAGAAATCCTGAAAACATGACTTTGCCCAGAAGTTCAGGTTTTGAAGGCATCTGAAGTAATTCAAGAAAAGATACAAATGAAGCGATATATGGGTCGTCCAGAGCATCGGTATCTGCTGATTTTGATACAGCGATACCATTTGCTAAAAGAGTACGCTCTATAGGCTCTGCATGTCGATTATTGCGGACTAATACAGCAATATCATGGGAGGCTATCCCTGAATCTATAAGATGTTTGATTCGGTTTGCGACAAAAATGGCTTCTGCTTCCCTATCATCCAATGCAACAATTTTTATTTTTTCTGGTGTATGTCTTGATGAAGACAAAAGTTTTACTCGAAGCGATTCATCCTCAACTGGATTATTCAAAATGAGCCCATGTGCACTATCTAAAATAGTCTGTGTTGAACGATAATTGTCTGTGAGCGCGATTAAAACAGCGTCCTTGAACTTCTTTTTGAAATAGAGAAAATTCTCAAGAGAGGCACCTTGGAACCTAAAAATCGCCTGTTTTTCATCCCCCACAATAAAAATATTCGGGTTTTCGTGAAATGAAGATACGAGCTCAAGTAGTTTGTTTTGTGCATCATTTGCATCCTGATGCTCGTCAGTGAGAATATAATGATTTTCTTCTTGTATGCGTAGAAGCAGATCTTTGTTCTTTTCGAGCGTGCGAACGACTTCCATAATCATATCTTCGTAGTCATATAAATGATTCTCCTCAAGAGCTTTTTCGTATGCTTTGTAGACCATACAGAGCTCCTTGTTTTTTCCTACCTTCTCAAGCTCAGTTACATATTCACCTTTCATTTTTCCGGTATATTTGCCTTTCTCGTGGTAGAGATTGGGATTTGCGCGGATGGTTTCTTCCTGTTCTTTGATGAGTTTCTCAAATTTTTTCGGATCTATATTGTCGCGCTTAAGCTCTTTGATAGCATCAATGATTTTCAAAACATAATATGACGGGTCA
>DATKHE010000022.1:0-13307 GCA_035510395.1 Minisyncoccota bacterium | reverse complement strand
GTATTTTATGGCGACAAAGTGACAATATCGCTTTCTGACGGACGGACGATGAATTTGCCGCAGACGATTTCTGCCGACGGCGGACGATATGCGAATACTGACGATAGTTTTGTTTTTTGGAACAAAGGCAATACGGCGTTTATTACTGAAAATGGAACGACAACATTTAGCAATTGCATCACCGCACAAAACTAACATTTTCAGGATGAAAAAGCAGATACTCATTTTCGATCTTGATAACACATTGAGTGAAAGCCGAACGCCGATTGACGCGGAGATTGCGAAAGGGATCACCGATTTACTTTCAAAACACTCGGTCGCAATCATATCGGGCGAATCATTTGAGGAATTCAAGCCGCAAGTTCTTTCGAGGCTTTCAATTTCGGAAGAGAAAATGCCGAAACTTTTCATATTGCCGACAAGCGGGGCGGAACTGTGGACAAACAAGAACGGCGGATGGGAAAAAGTCTATTCGTATCCGATGACTGAAAAATTGCGCAAGAAAATAACTGACGCTATCATCCGCGCCGTAGGTATTTCCAAAAATGAAGCTCCAAAATATATAGAAGACAGAGAGTCACAGGTAACCTATTCAGCGCTCGGCATTTATGCGCTGCTTGAAGAGAAAAGGAAATGGGACCCCGACCAGAAGAAAAGGCGCGAGCTTTTGCAAAAGCTCGCGCCGAAATTCCCCGAATGCTCCCTCCGCATTGGCGGCACGACATCAGTTGATTTTACGCTCAAAGGAATAGACAAAGCATTTGGCGTGCAGAAATTTATTGAGTATTTGAACGCAAACATAGCGGATGCGGTTTTTGTCGGCGACGCCTTATACGAAGGTGGCAATGATAGTACGGTAAAAAAGACGGGAATAGATACAATCACAACGTCAGGTCCGCTTGAAACAAAAAAAATCATTCAAAAATTTCTTGCCGTATGAAAAAAATATCCTCTACATCACCCATAGCATTTTTTTGCGCTGAATATGCGCTGCAGTCTGATTTGCCGACATACGCGGGAGGTCTTGGAGTGCTTGCGGGAGATATGTTGCTTGAGGCTTCAAAAGAAAATATTGATTTTCTCCTTGTTAGTTTAAGGTATGGCGCAGTCGACGTTACAAAAAATGGCTACAAAAAAGTCACAAACAAAAAAGGCGAACCATTAGTGCTCTCAATACCCATTGCCGATAAAAAAATATTTTTTTCTGCGTGGATGGTGAGTTTTGGTACGGCAAAAATCTTGCTCATTGATCCTGATGTTGCAGAAAACAGCGCAGAAGACCGCATATTGTGCGCGGAGCTCTACGACAGTCATTTTTACACCCGCATCTCCCAGCAAATGCTTCTCGGCTTGGGCGGCACGGCAATACTTGCGGTTTTGGATATCAATCCGTCTATATATCACCTGAACGAAGGACACACGGGAATCACAGCGATGGGAATTATTGTCCGCGAAATGAAAAATGGCGCGGATTTCGAACGTGCCGTAACAGCCGCTCGAGAAAAGACCATTGCGACAAAACACACGATTCTTTCGACCGCCGGCACCTATATTCCGTCCGGAGAATTCAAAAAAATATTCGGCGGCATTTGTGATGAACACAAGATTCAATTGATGGATATGTACAATCTCGGGAAATTCGAACTTGATCATGATATGTTCTCAACAACGAAATTCTTGCTTGCGATGTCCATTCGCCACAATGCTGTGAGCCGTTTGCATATGGAAAAGGAACGCCAGATTCATCCAAAGAGCGATTTGACATATATCACCAACGGAGTATCTGTCGGTAGGTGGCAGGCAAAAGTCTTTTCGGAAAGTTTAAAAGATGGCACGCCGGAAAGATTGTGGGCTGCAAAGAATCAGATGCGAGAAGAGCTCGTTTCATTCGTGAAAACTAAAACCGGCAAGACACTTGATCCTGATATCTGCACGATTGTTTGGGCACGCCGTCTTGCGGCGTACAAACAGCCCGAACTGCTTTTTTCCGATATCAATCGTTTGAAAAAAATTTGCGCATCCCGAAAAGTTCAATTTATTTTTGCCGGCAAAGCGCACAAAGCGGATGAGTGGGCGCAAAAAGTCGCACAAAAACTCCAGAGTATCTCAGAAGACCCGTTTTTTCTCGGACGCATTGTATATATTCCCGACTATAATCTCGATATTGCCGATATTCTTGTCGCTGGCGCAGATGTTTGGCTCAATACGCCTGAAAGAGGAAATGAAGCGTGCGGAACAAGCGGTATGAAAGCGGGGCTGAATGCCGCAGTCATGTGCTCGACGTCTGATGGTTGGATGGATGAAGTCGATTGGCAGGGAATCGGCTGGACTTTGCCCGAAGAAAATACCGCGAACGCGATATATGATGTCATTGAAAAAGAAATAATCCCCGCATTTTATGCCCGCACTTTAAAACGTATCCCTGAATCGTGGATGAATCACATACGAGCGACAATGAATATCGTGTCGCTCAAATACTCTGCTAAAAGAATGCTCAATGAATATATTGAGAAGATGTACCGGCTTAAAAACTAGCCCAAAACCGCGCTACCAAATTTCTGCTATAATACGTATCTCATCGTATGAAGATATTTGGAACTATAGGCGGGAAAAAACCATTGAAGATTCTCTTTGTTGCGGCCGAAGCGGCGCCATTTGCGAAAGTGGGGGGGCTTGGCTCTGTGATGTATTCGCTCACTAAAGCGCTTTCACGGCTTGGGCACGATGTGCGCGTGATGATGCCGCGCTATCTCTCAATTAGCGACGAGGCATATCATTTGACGCTTGAATACAAAGGGCTAAAAGTCCCGACGGGAAATGAAAAAGGAGAAACCGATCTCGTCTGCAATGTTAAACGCTACAATCCGGGAACTGATTCCGAAGATCCGGTCATTACCTATTTTCTCGAAAATCAAGAATATTATGAACAGCGGGCAAATGTCTACGGGTATGCTGACGACGCGGCTCGATGGCTTATGCTTTGTCGCGGAGCGCTTGAATTCGTGCGTGCAAAGACTGGATGGACGCCGGACGTCATTGTTTCGTGCGATTGGCAGGCGGCGCTTATTCCAAATCTTTTAAAAACGGTCTACAAAGCCGACCCGATACTTTCAAAAGTTGCATCCGTTCTCTCGATTCACAATCTCTATTTCCAAGGAATGTTTGACCACCATTTTGTTTCAGAAATGGATTTTGACGACGGACATTCACCGGTTCCGCCAATGGAAAGTGAGCGTCTATCAAAAATAAATTGGATGCGCCGCGGTATCATCTACGCTGATATCGTCAATACTGTCTCGCCAAATTATGCAAAGGAGATTATGACAAAAGATTATGGCGAACTTCTCGATGAATTGCTTCGTGAACGTAAATCGCGATTATCTGGAATATTAAATGGCATTGATTATATGGTGTGGAATCCAAAAACCGATCCATACATTGCTGAAACGTATGACGCACATACTCTCGAGATGCGGCAGAAAAATAAAGTTGCGCTTCAAGAACGCTTTGGGCTTCCTGTAAATCCGAAAGCCTTTGTCGTGGCATATGTCGGACGATTTACAAAACAAAAAGGTCTTGATTTGTTTTCTCCGATTGCCGAGACGCTTCTCCGCGAGCTTCCGATGCAGTTTATTGCTGTTGGTGAAGGTGATGCTGATATTATGACGTTCTTGCACGATCTTGAGACTAAATTTCCCGACAAAGTCGCAGTGCATCTCAAATTCGATCCCATTTTGCCGCATATTGTAGACGCAGGCACGGACGCTATCATTATGCCGTCGCGATTTGAGCCGTGCGGACTCTCTCAGATGGAGGCGATGAGAATGGGTGCGATACCGATTGTGCGCAAAACAGGAGGACTTGCCGACAGCGTTGAGGATTACAATCCTGAAAAAGGGACAGGAACGGGATTCGTGTTTGAAAAATTCGATTCGTCATCCTTGATGGTCGCCTTTATCCGCGCATTCGAGAATTTCCGCGACAAGCCGAAATGGCGCGCGCTTCAGGCGCGCGCCATGGAAAAAGATTTCTCGTGGGACAATTCCGCGAAAAAATACGCCGCGCTTTTTGTCCGTGCGATCGAAGCCCATCATTTAAGCTAATGCTATGAAATGGGCGAATTTTCTACACGTGTATCAGCCTGCAGAGCAGCAAAAAGATATTCTTGAGGCAGTTATTGCCGAGAGTTATCGTCCGCTTTTTAAACATTTTCGGGATAACGATGTGCGTCTCACGCTCAATATCAATGGCTCACTTTTGGAACTTTTTGATAAATATGGACATCAGGATTTGATAGAAATGCTGAAAGAGGCGGGATTAAAAGGTCATATTGAATTTACCGGCTCGGCAAAATACCATTCATTCTTGCCTTTTCTTGACGCAGAAGAAATTGAGCGACAAATACGCATCAACGATGAGACAAATAAATTTTATCTTGGAGATGCATACAAACCAAAAGGCTTTTTCCCCCCGGAAATGGCATATACGGAACTTCTCCCGCCGATTTTGGAGAAGCTCGGATTCAAATGGCTCATCATCGATGAGATTGCATTCAATGGAAAGCCGGATGCTGTGGACTATACAAAATTTTACAAAATAAAGGACTCACATCTCAATGTTTTCTTCAAAGAAAGGAAAATCACCAATGTCATAATGAGCGCTATCGCACGTTCTCCAAAAACATTAGTCCAAATTCTCAAAAACGACATACCAACCGACAAATATCTCGTGACAGGAATGGACGGAGAAACATTCGGACATCATCGTCCGGGAATGGAGCTTATGCTTTTTGATTTGTTGTCGTCACCTGATTTTGATTTTGTTCGTATATCTGATTTGTTAAAAGACAAACGAGAAACCGTGGAATTTAGGCCCGTTGTGTCCACGTGGGCGACGAGCCAAATAGATTTAGAAAGAGATGTTCCATTTTTATCGTGGAACGACCCGACAAATGAAGTACACACGATGCAGCACAAGCTTCTCGCTATTGCTTTGAAATTCGGAAAAAATATTGACGCAAAAAAAGATACACATGCACGCGAACTTCTCGATATCGGCACGGCAAGCGACCATTTCTGGTGGGCATCAGCCAAGCCGTGGTGGAGCTTGGAAATGATTGAAGACGGCGCGTACAAATTGATGGAGGCAATACGAGCGATGCCGAACATAACGTCTGAAATTTTAGCAGAAACAGGCGAGCTCTATGAAGGAATTATTTCAACTGCTTTCAACTGGCAAAGAACGGGCAAAATTCACGCGATGATGAGAGACAGAAATACAATTGTCCGCATTCCATTCAAAGACAGAACGGTGGGCAAGGGCGGAGCTGAAGTCGGCGTCTATTATGCGTTCATCGATATGATGACGCAATTGGAAGATAAGGCGCGGGAGAAAGGCGAATATGAAAAGGCTATTTTGTGGCGCGATGCGAAATTCAAACTTGAGCACAAATTGGATATTTATGATGCCGTGCACGCAGTGGACTTGCTTCGCATCGAAATACCGAATGAAGAAGTAGAGGCAACCATAAAAAAGTACAAAGAAAAATATACATCCATCCGCGGCGGCCAACCGGAGCAACGTGGGGCGTAACCTTGACAAATAAATTTTGGGAGTTAGTATGCGACTAGATCTGACATTCCGTCAGGATTCTTTCAATCTCAATATAGGAGTTTCTTTATGGAAAATCAAATAGATTGTATTGGTGAATCCAAAGCAGTGTGGGTTCATTGCGGCGCTTTTCCTCTCGCCGAAATCGCAAAAGGCAGACGCGCGTGTCGTAGCGGATGGCGCAATCGTGGCTACGGACATAGGATGATTGCCATCGTCAGTCTTGAAATTCCGGATCAGCATCTATTTCTTATAATGGAAAGGGAAGATGCAACTGAAATAGATCAAAACCCAAATTTTCTTTTTTGCGATGTTAAATCAATGCTCGCAACGGATTGGTTTCTCGAACAAGAAAAGAGCAAACCTGTGTGCACGTGTCCAACTGAATGCGATTGCCAAAATCCTCCGCCTGATAATGGGGATGGTACCAGTGTCTATGGTGTTAGTGAGTTTTGCCCGGTTCACAATGTTTATCCGGCACCTCCTACAGACTGTCCAGTGCATGGTGAAGAGGCGGAGTAAAACGCTTCCACCAAAGACCGAATGCTCGAAAGGGTTTCCGGTCTTTTTATTTTATTTCTGCAGGAGGAACTTTTTTGTAATGAGGATTTTTGACGAGAGTGGGGGAGCCATTTTTTGAGACGACATAATACGCCGCACCATGAAGTTTTTTGAATTGCGAATAGTCAGCGTGGCTTGGCGCAGATACGGCATTTTTTTCACCGAGATTTACGATGCTGTCGTCCAACGTCACAAACCACTCACTTCCTATATTTATGCCGAGATGCCCTGCATGAGGCGGAATGGTGATAGCATCACCTTTTTTTACTCGAATGGCGCGGAAACTTTCTATTTCATCATCGATTGGTACTCCATTTTTATCCTTTGCTCGCACTTGGAGTATAACGATACCATCACCCGAAATCACGGTATATGTTTCTTTCACATCCCCGATATGATAATGCCCGTAGGTTTTTATGTATTCACCTCCAACCGTACCCGTTTCCCACACGGTGATATTTTTCTTATCGACACCTCCGCGAATCATATAGTAGTGAATTGCGGGAGCTGATGCGGTCGGATCCATCAAGACATCCGTCATCTCTCTTTGCGTTCGTGCGGCATAAGGGCTTTGCATATTCCAATTATACACTGATATTTAATTCAGGTATTATATAGGGGTATCTTTTGTGAACAGTAAATTGTTACCAGTTAAAAGTTAATTACAATGTTTTTCTCAAATATAAATCTTTGGTCGGTTCTCGTCGCTGCTGTGGCAGCATTCGTCGTCGGATACGTGTGGTATTCGCCAGCGGTGTTCGGAAAACAGTGGGTGAAAGCATCAGGAATGACGGATGAGTCGATGAAGGGCAAGAAAGAGGGAATGGCAAAGAAGCTTCTTTTGTCTTTTATCTGCACAGTTGTGACCGCATACATCGCGGCAGTGCTTTATCATTCGCTCTATATTACGAGCGGTACGCAATTGCTCGCTCTTGTCTTCGCAGTATGGCTCGGTTTTACCGCGGCGACGAAATCAGGAAACATTATTTTTGCCCGAGAGTCACTCACGGTCTATCTTATCAATATCGGTCACGACCTTGTCGCACTCATCACTATGTTTTTCGTCATTTCGCTTTTCAAGTGAGATGACAGGTTATTAATCGTTACTATATTCAAAAAATTATGATTCATCACATCAAAAAACTCGCTGCGACTCCGAACAAAATAGACGCTGCTCTCTTTTTGATTCGCATAGGACTCGGTACGATCTTCATTTCTGAAGGCTGGCAGAAATTTTCCGCAATGACGGGAACAATCGCTTTTTTCCATCATCTCGGTTTTCCTGCATTTCTTGCGTATTTCGTGGCAACAGTCGAGCTTGTCGGGGGGATTCTCGTGCTTCTCGGTATTTGGACCCAATGGGCAGCGGTGTTTCTCGCAGCCGTGATGTTTGTAGTTATTGTCTATGTAAAAGGATCAAAAGGCTTTTTTGGCTCCGAATTTGAGCTCTCTCTTTTCCTCTCCGCGGTCGCTATTGCTCTCGCAGGCGCAGGGACATATACGGCAAAATCTCTTTTTGGGAAGAAATAAATCTGACGAAAAAATCGGCGCGACCGAGAGGTCGCGCCGATTTTTCTTTGCCTACTCCTTTCTCACCGGTGCCTTTTTGATGATTGAAAGTATTTCATCGTCATCGTCCGTAATGTGATAAATCAATCGGTCCTTGGGATCAATCGTTTTAAATTTTTCTTCGAGATGGGTTTTGATAAACGCGTCAAACGGATCCCAATAATCCTTGCCGCAGAGGATAATCGGCACAGGAGGCATTTTTTTTGTTTGAATGAGCGTGAGTATTTCGAAAAGCTCATCAAGAGTTCCAAAACCGCCGGGGAAAAAGATATATGTTTGTGCCGCAAAGGTGAGCGCGAGCTTGCGCACAAAGAGAAAATAAAACGTGATATGAGCTGTAAGAAATTGATTTATTTTTTGTCCTGTAGGAATGACAAGATTCATCCCGACTGATTCGCCTTTGGCTTCGAACGCGCCGCGATTCGCCGCTTCCATTATTCCGGGACCACCACCCGTAACAATTGCATAATCGAGCTCTTTTACGATGCGATATGCGAGTGCTCGTGTGTGCTGATAATGTACGTCGGTTTCGCCTTCTCGCGTCGATCCAAAAAAAGTTACCGAGCGGGGGTAGCATTTGAGGAGTGCGAATGCCGCCTGTATTTCACGCGTAATCGTGGACATTCGGCGTCGTGTGGCTCTCTCAAATTTCCCGAAATGCACTGGCTTTCCGGGCTCAAACGGATGCCCATCCTTTTCTTCCTCAGTTTCTTTCCACATATATACATTCTATCGCAGTTTGATATCATCGTCGATTGGGATTACAATGGTATGTATAACAAAATAATTAATTACATTTTCTATGAGGAAATTAAGTATGACGGAATGGATAGCGGTCGCAGCGGCGCTTATTTTGGTAGGGAGTTTCGCATTGCCCGGATGGTTCGGCTTTTTCTTGGGACAGTCGCAAGCGCCGACGATTGCTTCATCGACGGCCGATTCAGTATTACCAGTAACAACACAAAATAACGTGGGACAAAACATTTCGACAATTGCCGGACTTGAAATATATGACACGACTCTAGGCACAGGCGCCGCTGTTATCAATGGCAGCCAAGCAACGGTTAATTACACGGGTACACTCACCGACGGTACGGTTTTCGATTCAAATACCAATCCGCAATTCGGTCACGTCTCACCGTTTCCCTTTACGGTCGGTGCAGGACAAGTGATAAAAGGCTGGGATCAAGGGCTTATCGGTATGAAAGTCGGCGGCACTCGACACCTCGTCATCTCTCCTGCGCTCGGCTACGGTTCGACCGCCAATGGTCCGATTCCTGCAAACTCGACGCTTATCTTTGATGTAACGCTTCTCGGAGTAAAATAATTCCTTCTTCAAAAAGTTCCTGACGTATGCAGCCGATTTCTTTTCAGATTGAGAAAAAAACATCGGGTCTTGCGCGTGCGGGAATAATCAAAACACCTCACGGTGATATTCGCACTCCGGCATTTATCACGGTAGGTACAAAAGCTACGGTAAAATCCCTTTCTTCCGATCAGGTGAAAGACGCTGGCGCTCAGGCGGTGCTCGCAAACACGTATCACCTTTATCTTGAACCAGGCACAGAGATTATAAAAAAAGCTGGAGGACTTCATCAGTTTATGAATTGGAGTGGGCCGATGATGACAGACTCCGGCGGATTTCAGGCGTTTTCACTCGGTGCGGCGTATGGAAAAAGTGTCGGTAAGATTGCAAAAGGGGACGACAAAGTCAGAGTGCCCGACGACGGCGTAGCCGATGTTCCAAAACCCGCACGAGTTACCGACGACGGCGTTGAATTCAAATCGCATCTTGATGGTTCTCTCCATTTTTTCACACCGGAAAAATCGATCGAGATTCAGCATGATCTCGGCGCGGATATTATCATTGCGTTTGATGAATGCACATCGCCGCAGGATTCTTACGAATATCAAAAAGAAGCGATGGGACGCACACACGCTTGGGCAAAACGCTGTGTTGCATATCATGCAAAATCTCCGAATGCAAAAATACAGGGGCTCTACGGCGTCGTGCAGGGCGGAAAATTTGAGGACTTGAGAAAAGAAAGCGCCCGCGCGATTTCAGAAATGGATTTTGCCGGATTCGGCATTGGCGGATCATTTATAAAAGAAGACATTGAGACAGCTGTAAAATGGGTAAATGAAATTTTGCCGGAAGATAAACCGCGGCATTTGCTCGGTATCGGCGAGCCGGAAGATTTGTTTTCAGGAGTTGAGGCAGGGTGCGATACATTCGACTGTGTCATTCCGACTCGACACGCACGGCACGGTGGCGTATTTACAAAACACGGCAAAACAAATATCGGCAATGCAAAATATCGCGATGATTTTGTGCCAATAGATGCGGAATGCCAATGCTACACCTGCAAACATTTCACTCGCGCATATCTTGCGCATCTCTTCCGCGCAAAAGAAATTCTTTTTGCAACCCTTCTCTCCATTCACAATATGTATTTCCTCACTTCGCTCGTGGACGGTATGCGGCAGGCAATCGTCGACGGTACTTTTCAGGAATACAAAGCAGATTTTTTGAAAACATATCGGAACGGTCAAAAGACCGAATAGCAAAATATTCGGTTTGATTTTAGCCTTCTTTTGGATAGTATTGGTTTTAGAACAACTCTGTTCTATACGATAGTAACTTCCAACCAAGGTTTGATATGGATACTTTTAAAGAAGTAAGACTTAGTTTTGCCGCGTTGTTTGATCTTCTTTCCGGGATGGTGGATGCTGAAATGGCATTGCTTCGCAAGAGAAAGAGACTCATCGCTGCCACTCGCAAAAAATCTATACTGACCGTTATTATTTGGGTCACACGCCGTAAGTACCATCATGAGGTAGGTGGAGGATTATGGCGCACGGAGGCTTTCAAGATTTCTCGTCGCGTGACGGATGTCAAATCACTGGATAAGCTCATTGCCGGATGCGCAAAAGGATTTTCCAAGATGTATCCGAACAGATATACTGCTGCCCAGTTCACCATCAAGGCAATCCTTCCCAAAGGTGGGGAGCTCAATCTGGTGTATGAGTTCGGAAAAAAGTTTGAAAGGAAAATTTGCGGTATTGTTCTTTCGTACAATGATCCGAAACGCACTACTTACGCGTAAAGTTTGAATCTAATTTCGGCCGAGCCCTTCCTAGGGCTCGGCTTTTTTGTGGATTGACGGAAAATAGCCCACATATATACTTACTGCATGAGTATGAATTATTCAAAAGCAGTCGTCGCGAAGGTCTCCGTTATTATCATAAAGGGGGTTGTTTCGGCTGTGGATGAAAGAACAATATAGCATCTAACAGGAAGATCGAAACAAGCCCCCGAATATCGGGGGCTTTTTCGTTTGATTATCCGACAGAGTCCGCTCGAGGCGGATTCAATCGGGCACTCAAAAACCCGTAGAGATTCACACCGAATCTCTAAAAATAGAAATGTTCTTTATGAATGACCAAAATAAAAAATCGCCACAACCTGATGGGAATCGTGAGCAACGCAGAGATGAGGTTCAAATGCTTCGAGAGACGAAACCGAAAGAAGAAAGGTCTATTCCAAGCAATGATTTTCTCAACGCGCTCTACCTTCCTCAACAAGGCTAATGCAACCCCTCACCAGTTTTTTAAAAACTGGTGAGGGGTTTTCTTTTCCGCGCAAAAAAACAGACCATGGATTACTCCACGGTCTGGTGCTGTTCAGGCGTCCATGCTGGTGTTGATGCAGGAAGCAGACGAACTACCCCGTCTGGATCCAACGAATATTCTTCGCCTGCCTGTATTTCCACCGCATCACCGACAGTGAGTGTTTCAGGGCGCTTTCCTTTGATAGCAATTCTCACCGTGCCGCTCAAAATATATACCATCATTGTGGACACTCTATTGACTGCCCACCCTTTTTCTGGATACCGTCCGCGAATGATTACTTCTGCAATGTTCAAATCAGGATTGCCCATAGGATATTCTCTTGCGAGGACATCCAATGTTTTCCCTTGTTTTCTGAAAACTAGAGCATCTTTTTGTTTTATGATTTTCATAGTGCAGATAGGGTTGAAATGTTCTGAAGTCATCGTATCAGATGTTTATAAAATTGCAAAAAAATTCTCAAACACTTAGAGTTACGAGATGTCCGTATTCAAACTCAAGAGTGAATTCAAACCCGATGGCGACCAGCCGGAGGCAATAAAATCGCTTGTCGCGGGGCTCAAAAAAGGCGACACAAAACAAACCCTTCTCGGTGTTACCGGTTCGGGCAAGACATTCACGATGGCGAATGTAATAGCGCAGTGGAACAAACCGACGCTTGTCATCGCTCACAACAAAACGCTCGCCGCGCAATTGGCGCAGGAATACAAAGAATTTTTTCCCGACAATGCCGTGCACTATTTCGTCTCATATTACGACTACTATCAGCCGGAGGCGTATATGCCGGTCACGGACACATATATTGAAAAGGAGGCGATGATAAATGAAGAAATCGACCGTCTGCGCCATGCATCGACCCAAGCGCTTCTCACGCGAAAAGATGTGATTATCGTTGCGTCAGTATCCTGCATCTATGGTTTGGGAAGTCCGAAAGAGTATGAAAAAGAAAATATGAAAATTGAAGTCGGTATGAAAACAAATCGCGCGGATTTCACTCGTCGGCTCATCGATATTCATTTCACTCGACAGAATTCTGACCTCAAGCCCGGAGATTTCCGCGCGCTCGGAAACAAAGTAGAAATAATGCCCGTAAGCGAAAAAATCATTTATCGCATTTCGCTTGAAGATGAGAAAATTACTGCAATTGAAAAAATAGATGCAGTGAGTCGCAGAATCATAAGCGAAGAGAAAGCTTTTTTCCTTTTTCCTGCAAAACATTTTATTACAGCTGATGATGAAGTGAAACGCGCAGTACAAAGTATTAAGATTGAGCTTGAGGAACGTCTCGCAGAGCTCAAAAAGGCTGGAAAAAACCTCGAAGCGGAACGCCTCAAGCGCCGAACGAATTATGACCTCGCTTTGATACGCGAAATCGGATATACAAATGGTATTGAGAACTATTCCCGCCATTTCTCAGGCAAAGCAGCGGGCGAGCCGCCGGACAGCTTGCTTGAATATTTTCCTCACAAAAAAGATGGCTCGCCCGATTTTCTAACTATCATCGATGAGTCGCACGTCGCTCTTCCACAGCTTCGCGGAATGTATGCAGGCGACCAATCGCGCAAAAATACCCTCGTCGAACACGGATTTCGTCTGCCCTCGGCAAAGGACAATCGCCCGCTCAAATATGATGAGTTTGAAAAGCGCGTTCATGAAGTCATTTATACCTCCGCAACACCGAGCGATTTTGAGAGACAAAATAGCCAGAATATCGTCGAGCAAGTCATTCGTCCGACAGGACTCATTGACCCGCAAATTGTCGTTCGTCCTGTTTCGGAAAACAAAGCCGACAAATATAAAGGTCAGATTTTTGATTTCATCGCTGAAGCAGAAAAATATGTAAAAGAAGGTCATCGCGTCATCGCCACGACGCTCACCAAAAAGATGGCAGAGGACTTGGCTGATTATTTGAAGGACAAGAAAATGAAGGCGGAATA
>DATKHE010000021.1:0-2337 GCA_035510395.1 Minisyncoccota bacterium | reverse complement strand
ATTCAACTATTTTGATATTCAGCTATTTCACTATTGTTTAGAGACTCAAATCGCTCATCGCTTCATCAACGCTTTTCATCGGACGTTCTTTTGGGACGCTTCCAGCAGGCTCATTTATTTTCAAATTCACGCGGGAATTGTTTTTCATCCCGACGATGCGGAGGAGCGTGCGGATAGACTTTGCAGTATTACCCTCGCGACCGATTATTTTTCCCATATCGATAGGATCGACATCGAGCGTCAAAAGGACTCCCATCTCATCAACCGTTCTTTTTATTTTTACTGCTTCCGGTTTTTCAACCAAAGCTTTCACTACCATTTCCAAAAATTCTGCGTCTTTTTCCATGTTCATCTATGTATTAAGAAATCTAATATGCTTACGCCTCTATAATATCTTTGAAACAAATAATCGGCAAACAAGTTATGCAGTAGGAGCTGGAGTTGGTTCCACCGCTTTAGGGGCTTCAGCCTTTGCCTCTGTTTTTTCTCCTTCTTTTGCTTCAGGCTTGATAGGACTTTTTCGCGGAAGAGCATTCACCTTCTTGCCCGGAATGACTTTTTTGTCGATGAGAAAATTGTGCATCGTATCTGAAACCTTTGCACCTTTTGACATCCAGTATTTTGCGCGATCGCCATCAATTTCTTTTTTGTTGTTCACGGGATCATACATACCGAGTATTTCGTGAATCTTGCCGCTTTTCGCGCTGTTTTTTGAGTCCGTCAATACAATACGAAATGTCCGTATATTTTTGCGACCGACCCGCTGAAGACGAATTTTTAACATAGAGACGATACTAGCAAAAGCGCCGCGCCCTTGCAAGGGCGCGGCGCTTCCGATTTTTGTCTTAGGACATCAAATCCTTTTTCTTTTCTTCAAACTCTTTCTTGTCTATTTCGCCTTTTGCGTAGCGGGTCTTGAGCAGGTTGAGTCCTTCATCGCCTTTTCCGTCACAGCCACACGTTTCTCCTCCCCGCCATTTGCTTCCACACCCACACCCATGTCGTCTGCCTTTCAAAAGTCTCACGATCAAAATGATCACCAAGACCCAAAAGATTATAGACAACGCGCTCCCGACTCCGCCGAGAAGCGAATATCCTACGTGCGAATGCATTACATATCCTCCGCCATACCCAGTATTCATCATAATTGTGTTTGAAATTAATTCTGCTAAATCAACTGCTTCTTATACGAGTCTCAAACAGATACTGGCGCAGTGGAGACAATCTGCTAATAAGACGATGCCGATGTGCTCGAAGTGATACTTGTTGATGTTGCTCCAGCGGTTACCGTTACTGATGTTGAAGTTGAAGCTCCTGTCGGCATCATATCACCCATATTGTCAGTCGCAGCAGGAATATTTGACGCCGCGGGCGCCTGAGACATAGTCCACCAAACTATTCCGCCAAGAATAACGATCACAATAACAATCCATATAAATTTTTTCATAAATAATATATCTTTAACTATTAATTCGTCGTCGGCACGGTAGACGTACTTATCGTACTTGTCGCATTCGCACTTTGACCTTGATATTTTGCCACAAGCCCGCCAATATATCCACTGGAAAGATAATATTGGATGCGAGCGTTCACCTGAGGCAAAAGCGCGTCAAACGGAGATTTCTTTGAAATAGTGATGTAGAACTGTTCGGCGGTCACCTGCACAGGCAATGTTTCGAGCTCTCCGAGAACTCCCTGATCTTTTGCTTCTTGTGTACCGGCATACAAAGAATCAAGAAAATAGTCAGCCGTGCCGTTTTCAAGATCAGCAAATGCAGTCTGCGTATCAGGGACGCGCGCAACCGTGAGACTTTGAGTAATGTAGTCATCAAACTGCTGTCCATAACTATCGCCAACGGTTGCGAGACCTTTTTTGCCAATCAAATCACTCCATACCTTGAAAGGAAATGCACTTCCTTTTTTGACGAAAAGGACAATCGGATCTGTTGTGTATGGAATCGAATAATCCATATATGCCTGACGCGCGTCTGTCTTGTACGCAGCAACGAGAACATCCACGGCTCCGCTCTGGGCTTTGGTCTGCACAACGTCCCACGCACCTTCGTATTTCGAATCCACTTGAACTCCAAGATCGCCGAAGACCTTGGTGACAAGATCAGGTCCTACGCCGACAATAGCAGAACCCTGCTGAAACATAATCGGTGGCCATTCCGGATGACCTGATGCGATGACAATCTTGTGCGGAAGACCTGCCTCATAATTTTGCCATGCCCACGCTCCGACAACCGCAATGATAACCACAACGGCAATCCAAATATCTTTTTTCATAAAATGAATTTCCTTGAAATTATAATAAATAGACCCTGAGTATAGCAT
>DATKHE010000020.1:0-3329 GCA_035510395.1 Minisyncoccota bacterium | reverse complement strand
GTTCGTTACAGGCATAGCCGTTGGACTTTTACCTTTAGTTGCATCAGCTCAATGGTCAGATCCTACGGCTGCACCTACGGGAGGAAATACTCCAGCTCCAATAAATGTCGGCAGTTCTAGTCAGACAAAATCAGGTGGTCTTATTACCAATTCTCTTGCAAGCAATTCATTATTGGTAAACGGTAATGCGACTGCCACTGCTTTTTGTCTCGGTAGTGTCTGTCTTACTTCTTGGCCATCAGGCGGATCAACATATACGGGAGGTACAGGTATTTCCATAGCAGGCTCAGTGATTACCAACAGTCTCCCTACGCAGTGGACAACAAGCGGATCAAATATTTATTACAACACTGGTAATGTTAGTGTCGGCAACGGAGTGGCCCCCGGCTCGTTTTCTATATCTTATCAAACAGCTTATAAAAACTCATTGGCTGTGGGCAATGCGATTCTGTCAGCCACAAGCAACTTGTTGTCTCTTGTGTCACCGTTGGTGACAACTAGCAGTGATTTATCAAGTGGTGGAAATTTCACAGCGGCTGGTTCCATTACGAGTTCCAACAGCTCAAATCAAGGTCAATTTTGTATAGGCACATCGTGTATCACGGCATGGCCAACACAAGCTACGATTACTATTGGATCAAGTGGCGGTATTGGTGAAAGTACATCAGGTAATACTACGACCTTGACCCTAAAAGCTTCCAGTCAGAACAATAATCTAGGCACTAACGCTAGTAGGACAGGGACTGACAAGTGTTTCGTAACAAGCAACGACAACATGGGTATTGGATCATCAGGCAGCGATTCCGCCTCATGTCCAGCGGGTAATTATATGGCGGGTTGGTACGCGAATGGTAGTAACGCCGAAATAGCTTGTTGCCCATTTAATTACTAGTAATTACTAGATTTAGTTTTTCAAAACCCCGCTAGGATTTTTGCAAAGTAAAGCGGGGTTTTGTTTGAACATTTTTCCAAAACAAAATTAGACAGTGATTAGTTGCAGGAAAATCCAATCGTGCCAAGCTGGGCTGGGTTTGACCCCCCCCAAATACCGTTATAGGCTGAACCGAGTGAATGGCTCGGTGCATTATATGTTGAAGTAACATTAACACCCGTAAACACACCGGTGCTATCAATACATAGAAGCGGTCCACTGCCGCTATTGATATCTCCTGAATATCCTGACAAAGATATAGTAACTGAATATGCAGTTCCGTTTGAATTTGCACCGATCACTGTACCGCTCGGATAGTTACTCAAGTTCATAAGGGACGCCATTCCGGACGAAGTGTCAGACCACATACCAGTGCATGCTCGATAGTAGGTGCCAGAATTGGGATCGCATCCAGCGGTGGTATATGTCCCATTTGATGCGTAATATATCTGTGCAGCATCGCGAATGCTCGATAATTGTTCTTTGACTTTTGCGTCATTTCCTTTGCTTCGTGCCGTACTCAAAGACGCAAGGACGATAGACGCCAAAATACCGATGATGGCGATAACGACGAGGAGTTCGATGAGGGTAAAACCTCTTTTCATAACATCAACTATATCAAACACCCAAGAGCTTTCATAGGCGCTTTTTCTGGTCTACAATGGGTGAATGTTCGTAGACGATCAAAAATTAAAAGAATTTATTTCCGATTCTGGACTGATATCGAAATCGGATCTTTTGGCGGCGGAGCAGGAAGCGCGAAAGAAAAACATATCCCTTGGTGCCGTTCTCCTCGCCCAAGGGAAAGTCTCTGATGACGATTTGCGGCGGATGAATGCCTACGTTCTCGGCATTCCTTTTATGAGTCTCAAGACTCAGAAAATAGATTTTTCAGTCCTTTCTCTAATCCCCGAACCGATTGCCCGCACGCACAATGTTATCGCATTCAAGAAAACAAATGATGCGCTCGAAGTCGCCATGCTTGATATCGGGGATCTGCCCGCAATCGAATTCATAAAGAAAAAGGTTGGGCTCAAAATTCTTCCTCGCCTCACCGACATTGATTCCATAAAATCAGGACTACTTCAGTATCAGAAAAGTTTGAAGGCGGAATTTGGCGATTTGATAGCCAAAGAATCCTCAAACATCAAAGCGCTCACGGATGAAATAAAAAATGCCGCGAGCGAAAAAGATTTGAAGAAAATGGCAGAAGATATTCCTGTGGTCAAAATCGTCGATGCGCTTTTGAAGCACGCAATTCTCCAGGATGCATCCGATATTCACATTGAACCCCAAGAACAGCAGCTTCTCGTTCGCTATCGTATTGACGGAATTCTTCATGATGCCATGACGCTGCCGAAAGAAGCCGAAGCTGGAATCGCCGCGCGCATCAAAGTGCTTGCAAGCTTGAAACTTGACGAGAAACGACTGCCTCAAGACGGACGTTTCAGAATCGAGTCCGACGGTGAAAAAGTCTCATTGCGCGTCTCAATCCTCCCGACATATTTTGGAGAAAAGGTTGTTATGCGACTCCTGCGCGAGAATTCAAAAGGCTTTACGCTCGAAAGCCTCGGTTTTCACGGAGAAAATCTTGAGCGCATTCATGCCGCAAGCAAATTGACGACAGGGATGATTCTCGCTACAGGTCCAACCGGCTCTGGCAAATCGACGACTCTTTACACTATGCTCGACATTTTAAATACTCCAAACGTCAATATCTCGACTGTCGAAGACCCAATCGAATATCAAATGCCGCGGGTCAATCAAACACAAGTGCGTCCAGAGATCGGTTTCACTTTTGCTAACGGTCTGCGCACACTCGTCCGCCAAGACCCTGACATTATTATGGTCGGAGAAATCCGCGATGATGAGACAGCGTCTCTTGCCGTGAATGCCGCACTCACAGGGCACCTCGTGCTCTCAACACTTCACACAAATTCCGCCGCCGGTGCTATTCCGCGTCTTTTTGATATGAAAGTAGAGCCGTTTCTTCTTGTATCGACACTTGCGATTGTCGTCGGACAACGCCTCGTGCGCAGGCTTTCCGACGGGCACGATAGAAAAGTGCTTTCAAATGTGGAGCTTGCGGCGCTTGGGAAAATAATTAATCTTGATCGAATGCTCGGGCTTTTGCAGAAAGAACATATTGTCGGTCCAAGCGACGGATGGGATAAGGTAAGGTTTGGTATCCCTGTGCCGACATCCGATATTCCCGATGGATATAAAAACCGTATTGGCATACATGAGGTTATCACTATTACGCCGACGATTCGGGATCTTGTTATGAAAAACAGCAATTCAGCGGACATTGAGACGCAGGCGAAAAAAGAGGGGATGATGACAATGCTTGAGGACGGTATTTTCAAAGCCGCTCAAGGACTGACGACCATAGAGGAAG
>DATKHE010000019.1:0-2266 GCA_035510395.1 Minisyncoccota bacterium | reverse complement strand
CCATAATATTTTTATAAGAAAAATAAATGCAATGACTGCCCAAACTGCATTGAGAACGACAAGCGGGTAGTCCTTTTTATACGCGGCAATCGAAGTCAGCCCAATCGCGCCAGTAAAATTCAATGCTTGATACCAAACATTATTTGCGCCAAAAAATCCTGCACTTATGAGAGCATATGCAAGAAGTGTCACTATTGCTCCATACCAGCCAAACGTGTTTACGAAAGTATTTCTATTCATGTTCACTTTTGATTTTACCACCCAAAGTCCGTAATTCTTTGAGCGCCATATTCGCCTCGGCTTTGTTCGGCGGCTTTCCATGCCATTCAAATCTATTTTCAAATTCTTTCACGCCTTTGCCTGGAATCGTATGCGCGAGGACAAGCGTAGGCTTTTCAAAAATCGTTCGCGCTTCTTCAAATGCTCCAGCGATTTGCTCCATATTATGTCCATCGATTTCAATGACATGCCAATTGAACGCGCGATATTTGTCAGCAACAGGATCGAGCGGCATTATGTCTTCCGTAAATCCATCTATCTGAATATTGTTTCTGTCCATCACTGCGACAAGATTGTGAAGTTTTTCTTTTCCCGCGAGAAGCACCGCTTCCCACGTATTTCCTGCATCATGCTCGCCGTCAGATAACATCGCATATATGCGTTTGTGTGACGACTCACCATTATCCATTCTATTGGCGATAGCCATTCCGACGGCTTGGGAAAGTCCTGAGCCGAGCGGGCCAGAACTCGTCTCAAGCATCGGCAAAAACATTCGTTCCGGATGTCCCTGAAGTCGCGAACCGAATTTGCGGAGCGTCATAAGCTCGCTTATTGGAAAATATTCTGCGTATGCCATCATCGCATAAAGTACAGGGCAAATATGTCCATTTGAAAGCACGAGACGGTCGCGCTCGGGCCAATGCGGTTTTTTCGGGTCGTGATTGAGCGTATGAAAATAAAGCACCGTAAAAATATCTGCCATTCCGAGCGGTCCCGCGGTATGTCCCGAGCCGGCTTCCAAAAGCATCTTGATAATCGACTCGCGAATATCATTTGCCTTTATCTCCAACTCTTTTATTTTTTCAGGAGTTAAATTCGCCATGTAGACAAATTATAACACCCATCTTTCTTATTGGATATTTTGCTATTTAGATACTAGTTATTAGAAATTTCTCCCTTTAGCTATTTGCTATTTCTTGCAGTCTCTCGATTTCTTCCGATGGATTTGCCGCGTCCCAGATCCCAGAACCGACGATGAGATGATTTGCGCCAGCTCGAGCGAGAGACGCAACAACATCCTCGTGCACTCCACCGTCTACGCTTATGACGAGCTCTGGAAATTTCGTGCGTAAAGTTCTGACTCGTTCAATTACCCCTTCATCAAAATCCTGTCCTTGAAAACCCACTTTTTTTATTCCCATACATTGCACAAATGATGCTTGCGAAACGAATTTTTCCACGCGTGCCATATCCGTCGTCGCGCTCATCGCAAGTCCGACTGCAATATCAAAAGACATCAAATCATCATTTGCGGAACCGTATTCTTTGAGTATTTGTTCTGCCTGTTCATCATCGACACTGTCGAGATGGACGACGATTCGAGATGCACCTGCAGAAATAAAGTCAGCTATTTTTGTGTCCGCAGATGTAATCATCAAATCAAATTCAAAATCAAAATCTTCCCAAAAAGGCATTCCCTTTTCTTGGTCTACGATTTCTTGGAAATCGGGGTCGCTGTCGTCTTCAAACGGCCACGTAGTCGAAGGCACGAACTTTCCGTCGCACATATCTACATGCACCGCTCTTGAATGCCCGCTCAAAACGGAAAGCTTGTCCTCAAGCTCTTCAAACGATTTCGACAAAATTGCGGGGATTATTTCTACCATTTACTTTACTGAATAAAATTTATGAATCCGACGCTTGTGGCGTTCAGCTCCTGAAAACTTCGTATCAAGCCAGAGTTTCGTCACAGCTTTTGCATCCTCTGGATTTATAAATCGCGCGCCTAAAGATAAAACATTCGCGTCGTTGTGCTCGCGTGAAAGTCGGATAATGTCCGTGTTTCCGCCATAATAGACTGCCGCGCGGATGCCGTAGACTTTGTTCGCGCACATCGCCTCGCCCTGCCCTGACCCACCTATGACAATACCGAGGAGGTGGCTCGGGTCGTGTGACACTTCTTTTGCTACAGGAATGATAAAATCAGGATAATCATCCTCTGGATTGTATTCTTTCGCTCCGCAATCTCTCACATCATATCCAAGGT
>DATKHE010000018.1:0-8653 GCA_035510395.1 Minisyncoccota bacterium | reverse complement strand
CTCCCGTATGTGCGTGATTGAACTGCACAACAATAGGCTCACCAGTGAATTTTATTTCTGAAACAGTTTTTATTTCCGTTTTTGGCAAATATTTTTGCAAATCACCAAGCCAAACGTATTGCGACATTTTTTCCTCCACTTTTTTTGAAAGTTCTGCGCTTGGATTCAAGAGCTCCCAGCCGTTTTCTTTCGAGAACGCTTCTATGCGAGAAGTATTTTGAAATACAAGTATCGGTATTTTGTGTCTGGTGATATTTTCTTTTACTTTTTCATCTTTCAACAAATCAAATGTATCAAGCTGTTTATCGCTCTTTACGAGCCACACATTATTCGGATATTTTTTGAGAATTTCCTGTCCATATGGTGTATCGTTTGAAATGATGAAATAATTACCCACAGGCTCCATTCCAAGCGCTCGCTCGATATCGCGCGTGACATATACCACATTGGTTTTGATAGATTCTCCTGACATTGTCCCTATATTACTCTTTCGCTACCCAAACTCAAATATTATTGACTTTTTTCATTTGAGAACTATACTTGCGGTAGTAAGTACATTTAATGTTTTATCCACTAGAAACTCACGACGGGAAGTCGTCGGGCAACCAGACCGCAACGCTGGGGAATCATTGGCAACAATGTGAAACCGCGAATAACTATGGCGTGGGGTCAATCCACGATGCCAGAGTCAAGCTTCTTTGGTATTTGTCCGGGTAATTGGGTCGGCGCGAAAGATCGATGGCTGCTTTACGCAGTAGGAGATTGGCTGTTTCCTCTATGGCGCGGCGGAGAAGTCCCTCTAGCTGCCACAGCGCAGGGCCAGACCTAACCTTGTGGGGTTCAAATCCCCACCTAGTGGACCCTTTGCCGCGCTCCGAGAATTTCCGGAGCGCGGCTTTTATTTGATTTTCTTTTTTTAATCGCTAGTATTCAAGATATGGGAACTCTCTATATAGTTGCGACGCCGATTGGGAATCTCGAAGACATCACGCTTAGGGCAGTGAGGGTTTTGTGCGAGGTGGATTTGATTTTGTGCGAGGACACGCGGATGACGAAGCGATTGATGGACAAATATGACATCAAGAAGCCCGTAAAGACATTTAATTCGCATTCAACCGCGGGCGGGCGCGAAGACATATATGAAATGCTCAGCGAGGGGAAAAATATCGCACTTGTGACGGATGCAGGCACGCCGGGGATTTCTGATCCCGGATCATTTTTGGTTGCCGAAGTACGAGAAAAGTTTGGTGATGAAATAAAAATCACTCCTGTTCCCGGTGCATCGGCTCTCACGACAGCACTTTCGGCGTCAGGCGTACCAGCGTCAGATTTTCTTTTCTTGGGATTTTTGCCGCACAAAAAGGGCAGACAGACACTGATGAAAGAGATCGCGACTTCAGAGAGAACCGTTGTTTTTTACGAATCTCCGCATAGGATATTGAAAGCGCTCGCCGAGCTCTCGAAATTCGTACCCCAAAGAAAAATAACCATCGCTCGCGAACTCACAAAAATATATGAGGAATATCTCTCGGGCACGCCAGAAGAGCTCTCGAATCTTCTGAAATCCAATTCCCAAAAACAAAAAGGCGAATTTGTGGTTATTGTCTCCGCTTGATATACTTTCCCACTATGGTAAATCAATCGCTTGTCGCAGGTATTGTGCTCATCCTTGTTCGTTTTTCAGGTTTTCCTTCAGCATGGAAAGACTTCGCTTATGTCGTCGTCGGCATAGTGCTCGTCGTCTGGGCGCTCATCGAGAAGAATCGTTTTTTCGGTTTTTTCGCTTCAAAAATGCATAATCAAGAAATGGCAGTATCAGCGAAAGATAATGAAAATTCAAATGAAACAGAAACTTCAGCAAACATTCAATAAGAGCTTTCTTTTATTTGTACTCGTACTTGTCATCGGCGGGTTTTTCATATTTTTGGAAAGCGACGGATTTTTCGGTACACAATCTGTCAGTGTCGCGACCTCGACGACTCCATAAATACCTATGTCTTGTAACAGCTCTCGTATTGGATTAGTATGAATTTACGCGCCCAAAGCTTTCGCTCGCGAGAGTACAGAGCTTTTGGCGGGGAATGTGAGGACAAAATAATATGGGCGTATAGCTCAGCTGGTTAGAGCACGGAGCTTGTGGTCGGCAGCGAGAATCGCGAGAGTATTTCTCTCATGATTCGAGCGAACCGATCATGATTTGAAAATTTCATAGTCCACCCTTAGCTCAGTTGGTTAGAGCACAGAGCTTATACCTCTGGGGTCCTTGGTTCGAGTCCAAGAGGGTGGACTATGGAATAAATCATGTACTCCGGGGTCCTTGGTTCGAGTCCAAGAGGGCGCATAAGACATATTTACTCAAAATGAACTTTTTGGGATTCACGGCGGAGAAGTTCGTCGGCGACGGTGGGGAATTGCGAAAGTGTTTCATCTTTTGAAATCATTTCTTTCACTTCTGTTCGCGCGGCTTCTACCATCTTGAGATTCTGCAATGCTTCCATGCCGACGTCCGTAATGCCCCATTGTTTCTTGCCATACAAATCTCCAGAGCCGCGGAATTTTAAATCAAGTTCCGCGAGCTCAAATCCGTTTTTTGCAGTCTTGAGCGCATTCAGGCGATTCTTTGTTTTTTCTCCGCCGCTTTCTGCACACAGGAAACAATATGCCTGATGATTCGATCGAATGACGCGTCCGCGAAGCTGATGAAGCTGTGCCAAACCAAACCTCTCCGCACCCTCGATGAGTATGACGGTTGCATTCGGAACATTGACGCCGACTTCGACGACTGATGTTGCGCAGAGAATATGAATAATGCCCGCTTTGAAATCATTCATAACTTTTTCTTTTTCACGATCATTCATTTTGCTGTGGAGAATACCAATTTCATATTCTTGAAAGACATCTTTTTTGAGTCGTTTCGCTTCCGCAGTCACGGAACGTGCAATGACTGCCATCGCTTTATTCGGATTGGGCTCATTGATGCGCGGGCAGATGATAAATGCCTGCCTGCCTTGCGCCAATTGCATGCGGATTTCCTCATACATTTCTTTTCTTTCATTCGATAGGACGATTTCAGTAGTAATCGGTTTTCGTCCCGCCGGCATTTCGTCCAAAATTGTGAGATCAAGATCGCCGTAGACAGTGAGTGCGAGCGTACGCGGAATCGGGGTCGCCGTCATAGATAGTAGGTGAGGCATGATATCATTTTTTTGTGTTAGTTTTTGTCTCTGCGCAGTCCCAAATCTGTGCTGTTCGTCGATGATGACGTATGCGAGATGTTTGAACGCCACTGATTTTTGAATGAGTGCGTGTGTGCCGATGAGTATTGGGATCTCGCCATTTTTTACCCATTTCAAAAGTTGTGAACGAGAGATGTTTGTCCATCCGAGAGGATTTACTTTCGATGGGAACTTTCTGCATCCTGATCCGGTGATGAGTGCGATAGGAATAGGAAAATGCCTAAAATATGAGATGAATGATTCAAAGTGCTGTTTTGCGAGAACTTCTGTTGGCACCATATACGCCACTTGAAGTGTTCCGGAAGTTTGATTTTTCGGACACGTTGTCGCAACCGCGTATGCAGTCGCTGCTGCGACCGCTGTTTTTCCTGAACCGACATCACCTTCAAGCAATCGTGTCATCGGGTGAGAGTGTTTGAAATCAGCAAGTATCGCATCTATGGCGCGATTTTGGGCATTTGTCGGCACGAATGAGAATTTTTCCATAAATCGTGCAAGGTCCGCGCGCGATTTTTCTATGACGAATGCCTTTGAATGTGCGAGATTCGCGCGTTCTTTTTGTTTTGCCAGTTGTATGAAAAATATTTCTTCAAATGCGAAGCGTTTGCGCGCAGAGAGTGCATCATTTTGTGTTTGCGGTGCATGAATCCAGACTATCGCTGTACGCCACGAGGGCAAATTATATTTTTTCAGTATCGGTTCGGGGATTGGATCAATTATTTCTTCCAAAATTCCACTTTTGAAAATTTTTTGAATTGAGTGATATATCCAATTTGATGTAACACCGGCACTCTCAGGATACACAGGATAGAGCGTATGTGTTTCGCTATCGCCTCCGAAAAGCGATTCGCCGACACCGACAGGAATTTTTGTTAGCTGTTCGATTTTCGGATTTGAAAAATAAAGTTCACCCGTTCTGTCCGCCGACAGACTTTTTTTCTGAGAAATTTTTCCTTCGACGCGGACGAGTGCGTCATTGTGAATCATTTTCGCGATATACGGCTGATTGAACCAGACGATTTTTATTTTACCGCTTTCATCTTCCACCCACGCTTCTGCCATAGTGATTTTTGTGCGGAATCCTTTGCTTGCTTTGAGTCCCGAAATTTTTCCAAACACGACTGCGGATGCGCCTTTTGCCAAATTTTCAATATTTACAAATTCCGCTGTGTCTCCGTAGCGCACAGGAAAGTGGTAGAGCAAATCCTCGATCGTCTCTATGTCGAGACGCTTCAACCCGTCAGATTGTTCAGTCGATATTCGAGATAATTCTGATATTTTTGAATTGAGCGTCATAGCCCTATTTTAAGCCATTTTTTGACAAATAGGCGAGATACTTGACAATAAATCTATATGGGTGTATAATAGCCAAAGAATAGAACATTGTAAAAAGCGAAGGAAATCAGATGCGAAATTTTGCGCGCCCATTGCGGTGGTCAAAATTTCGCATCTGATTGTACGCCGATAAGCAGCTCTAGATTCCCGCCTTGCGGAAGTTAAGAGATGTACGGTACGCAAAAAGATTCGAGATACGCTATGGATAAACTCACTGAACTGGCCGACAATCTCGGCCAATACTTCGAGCTCGCGATGGTTTTCATCCGCAAGCTCCTCTCGCTCGACCTCACGGTCGCGCAGGTCAAGGAACTCATCGAGGTCAAGGAACATCCGTTTTGGGTGGCGTTTGGCGAAGCGACGAAAATTCTCGTTGCGCCGCCGATCGTCTCCGACGACACTCTGAAACAAATCGCGCTCTGGCGGAAAATCTATGCCGAAGAAGGCATCGGGCTTCCGTCTGACGAAGAGCTTTTGAAGCTTATTCCAATGCGCCAAGTCGGTTTCAATTGGCTCGTTATCGTCCCAAAAGGCATGACAGTCAATCAGGCGTGGGCGATGGCGAAAAAGCGATTCAAGTGCTGGAAATACACCAACTCCGATTTGGAAAGTGTTCTCTCCGAATCCGAACGAGGTGAGACGAAAGCGATTTCTATCACTTGGTTCCGCGACCGCGTCGAAGCCGACAAAGAGATGAAGAATCTCTCGGCGAATGATCTCGAAGGGAAAAGCGTGAAAGGAATCACACTCCTCCAACGCATCCTCCTCGAAGTCAAATACTTCACCGAAACCGGAAAGCATCTCGATCTCGAGGACTGGACGCTTTGTTCAGGTTCGCGCTTTGCCGATGGCCGCGTTCCGGGTGCGAGCTGGTTCGATGGTGAGTTCTGCATCTTTTGGACGGGTCTCGACGATCGCCTTTCGGACCTTCGTTCTCGTGTAGTAGTCGGGTAACCTTGTTACTTTTGACTTCTACACTTCTTATGACCCGAGCAAACTCTTGTTTGCTCGGGTCATAATTTTTTTATAGAATATTTTCGGCTTTGAAATCGATCTGCCTTTTTGACAGATAACGATTTGCCATAACAAGAAACTGCCTGCTTTTTTCTATACAATGCCTCGTTCGGGGTAAGAACCCAGAAAATTTTGAAAAAGATTTTCGGTGATACGGACAGAAAAAGGCAGTACACGAGGTTCGCGCTATGCCGATGGCAACGTTCCGAATGCGAACTGGAACGATGATGAGTTCAACATCAATTGGACGAATCTCGACAATCGCAATTCGAACCTTCGTTCTCGTGTAGAAGTCTCGCGAAACAATTCGCCTATCTTGGCGGATTTTTCGTTTCCAGATATTTAATCCAGCCATTGGTCATTTTTGAAATTTCTTGAAGCGATAATTGCCAGCGCAAATACTGGTCTTCCGACACCGCGCCGATTTCGTGAGCTGTGCGGATGAGCTGTTTCGATATTTCTATTTTTATGCGCGCAGATTCGAGGACGATCTTCTTTTCTGACCGAGTTTTGTACGCGGCTTCTATTAAAAGCGATAGGCATTCAATCAAGGTGTTTTCTATTTTTGCGTATATGCCGAGCTTGTCTCGCTTTGAGACTTTTCCGCTTCCGATATAGACTTCTTTATATAATTTTCGAATCGCATGAACGACAGGAATATCAAAATTTTCGTGGGGGGGGGTTACACTCATAGTTTGTTTGATGAAATCATTTCACTCCCAAATTTGTTTCGCGCATGGCGGACATTTCGTCGCGGCAAGAGGCAAAAAACGGATGTTGGGCGATTTGAGTTTACCTTAGAGGATAATATTTTCAAATTGCACAAAGAATTGGCATTGGGGACATATATACCGGAGCCATATATGAGCTTTTACGTCGAAGATCCGAAATTGAGACATATTCATAAAGCATCTGTACGCGATAGGGTTTTGTATCAGGCTGTATTTGGCGTTTTGTACCGAATATTTGACGAGCATTTTATTTTTGATTCGTATTCTTCGCGTAATGGCAAAGGAACTCATGCGGGAAATGAAAGAGTTGAGAAATTTTTGCGCAAAGCCACAGCGAATTGGACGCATCGGGCATACGCGCTCAAGTGCGATGTGAGAAAATTTTTTGACTCGATTGACCATGAGATTCTTTTTTCTCTTATCCAGAAAAAAGTGGGTGATCAAAAGACCCTCGCGCTCGTCAGGATCGTTTTGAAGAGTTTTGAAAAAAGTGCGGGTAAAGGATTACCACTTGGAAATGTTACAAGCCAGCTCTTTGCCAATATTTATATGAATGAATTTGACCAATACGCGAAACATGAACTCAAGGCAAAATGGTATGCCAGATATTGCGATGATTTTGTTATTGTTGACCGAAGTAGGGAGACGCTTGAAATGTATATTCCGAAAATCCGTGAATTTCTGTTGCAAAAATTGGCTCTCGATCTGCATCCGAACAAAATCTCATTGCGCAAAGCGAGACAAGGAATCGACTTTCTCGGATATGTCATTTTGCCGCATCGAAAAGTTCTGCGCATCAAGACCGAAAACAGAATGCTTGAAAAAGTAACGGAGAAAAATGTTGCATCATACAAAGGAATGCTTTCGCACTGTAAAGGTAAGAGAATTGAAAATCAGATAGACAAAATGCTTCAAAAATAATTTAGCGTGCTGAAAATCGCCCGTTTTTATTTTTCAGAAAGCCCTCCTTTGTGAGTTTTTGCAGGATTTCGGAGATGTTATATGTTGCTGGAGTAAATATTTTTATAATTTCTTTTTCAGTTAGAGGTTTTTTAAGAAATAAGCGAAGGATTTTTGCTCGCAGTTCGCGGCGAGAGCCTTTGAAGGATGATTGTTTCTTGTATCCTATACTTTTGCGCGAAGGATTTGTGTGATTTTCTTTGAGGTACACGCCATAGTCCATCAAAGCGTAATACCAGCACCTCGGGTTCCCATATATACGCTTGTCCTTCCGCATATGTTTCTCAATCATAGCGATTATGTCTTTATCGTTGATGCCCTCGGTCGCGGACTTATGCGGACTGGACGCGGAGCGCCGCAGAAGTTCATTTCCGAAATGGTGTATATATACCGAGCGAATGTTTGTCTCTATGAATGTGACGGGAATGTTGAATGCGAATGCCATAAGTGCACCGCTTGTTGATTGTCCTATGCCGGGAAGTTTTTCTAGTTGTTCGCGGTTGGGAGGGAATATGCCGCCGAAATCTCGTTGCGAGATTTCGGCGGCCTTTTTCAAATAAAGCGCTCTGCGATTGTATCCTAATCCTTGCCACACCTTTAGAACATCTTTTGTCGATGCTCTCGCCAGCATTTTCACCGTTGGAAATTTTTTCAGAAACTCTTCGTATTTCGTTTTAACCCGCGCGACCTGCGTTTGTTGAAGCATCACTTCCGAAACCAGAATTTTGTACGGGTCTTTCGTTCCCGCCTCATCTGCGGGCAGGTTTCGCCACGCCAAATTATATCGCCCGTGTTCTTTATAGTATTTCCAAATAATTTCTTTGAATTTTGTTGCGGTCACATTGTCCACTATTCTATACCCCCACACCAAATTTTCTAAAAATTTGGTGTGGGGGTATACTGTACTCAATGAATAAAAATATACTCGTGAGCATCCTTTCTCTTGCGGTCATAGTACTTCTTGCGCTTCTCGTCGCGCCGTATTTGGTGACTCACAATCAAAGTGTCGAAAATATGCAGATGGCGAGTATGCCGGGAATGGTGATGAAAACATTTGATATCGCGTCTAGTACGCCTACGCCGACGATTGGTTTTATGCTCACCAAAGACACGCTTGATGGCTACGATTTGCATATCACGACAACAAATTTTACCTTCACGCCGCAAAATATAAATCAGGCTCCTGTCGCAGATCAAGGTCACGTACATTTGTACATCGATACTACGCTCACCGTGCTTCTTGGTCCGTGGTATCACATTCCTTCAACAATGCTCCCACCCGGCAAACACACGATTACGGTATCGCTTAATGCAAACGATCATAGCCTTTTCACGTTTCAGGGAAAACCTATACAAGCCACGCAAACTCTGTATACG
>DATKHE010000017.1:0-5163 GCA_035510395.1 Minisyncoccota bacterium | reverse complement strand
CTTTATTCGTTTGTATGAGCCAAGCGACCGCGCGAAAAAAATTGGATTTATTCTTCAAGAGCCGTTTCTTTTTAGCGGTACAGTGCGTGAAAATATTCTCTACGGGAATGAAGAGCACAAAGGATATTCAAATCAAGAATTGCTCGCTGTTTTGGAAAAGGCCCATTTGACGAAGCTTCTCTCGCGATTTTCCGAGGGCCTCGATACGCGCATTGCTTCGAGCGGGGATGCGATTAGTTTGGGACAGAAACAATTGATTGCATTCATTCGTGCAACGCTCCGCAATCCCGATATTTTGATTTTGGATGAGGCAACAGCGAATATTGATACGGTCACCGAACAGCTTTTGGATGAAATTCTTGAAAAATTGCCGGAAAAAACAACCAAGGTCATTATCGCGCATCGTTTGAATACGATTGAAAACGCCGATGAAATATTCTTTGTGAACGCAGGCGAAGTCACTCATGCCGGCTCTATGCAGCAAGCGGTAGATATGCTTTTGCATGGAAAAAGGCAGAGCTAGAGTCACTGGAATTCAATTATCTCCGCTAGCCCCGGAGCGAGGGACATTTCCGCTTTGATGAGTAGAAATTTACTATACAGGGATTCCATATATTCTTGGTCTTCAATTAGGGATATAATTTTTGGATAGTGACCCCAACATTATTTTTCTGTTTGATTTAATAATCAAAGATTTTTTCGTTTCAATCTGATAGACTTATGCTATGCAAGGTTTACAAGTAGCAGTATGGATACATTCGCATGGGACACTGGTTCTTCTTATTGTGCTTTGGAGTGTTTTTTGGAAAGGACTCGCTTTGTGGCATTCAGCAAGGCGAGACCAGCCGATATGGTTTGTCATACTTCTCGTTGTCAACACTCTCGGTATTCTTGAAATCATCTACCTTTTCGGTGTTTTGAAATTAAAATTTTCAAAACTTTTCAGCACATAAGGCAAGCATATTTTTTAAGGTCTCACTATGACAAAAACTCAAAAAATCATCTACTACATCCTGCTTGTTCTCGTAAGTGTACTCTTTTTGTTTTCAGCCTTTTCAAAACTTACCGGCAATCCGATGGCCGAAGCAGGATTTACCCAAGCACATTTGCCGATGTGGTTTATGTATTTCATTGGTATTGCTGAAGTCTGCGGTGTTGTCGGTTTGTGGCTTTCAAAATTTCAAACATGGGCTGCGTACGGACTCTTGATTATCCTTGCTGGTGCGATTGTAGTCACAGCGATATTTCAAAGTGTTGCATTCGCCGCCTTTCCTATCGTGACGGCTGTCGTTCTCGGCATCATCCTTAAACTCAAGAATAGTTCTCTTTCGACAAATTAATTATTCGAGAATATGATGATTCCTTCCTTGAATGCTACAATGAACCGATATGATTGATCCCGAATTAAAAAATCATCTTGAGACGATTGAAAACGAAATCGTAAAAATGCGTAAAGGCTCTACTGGTATTCCCTATACGCTTTGGCGCGGCATCGTCTACGGCGCAGGATATGTCATCGGTGCCGTTTTCGTCATTTTGATTGTCGGATGGATTTTGAATATTATCGGTGTTATCCCATATTTTAATAATCAGGTTATAGAATTCCGGACGGCGCTGCAAAATGTTGGAGGAACATTGAGGTAAAAGACTCACTTTAGCTGATGATATAATCAATGCATGAATATAATTTTATATACGAAGACGGGATGTCCGTGGTGCAAAGGAGTTTTGGATTTTTTTGCCGAGAAAAAAGTGGCATTTGTTGAGCGGGAAGTGCGCGGAAATCCGAAATATTTTGAAGAGCTCGTCACCAAATCAGGTCAGACGAAGACACCGACGCTCGATATCGACGGATTTATTTTGGCTGATTCGGATAAAGATCAGGTCGCAAAGTTCTTGAAAGAAAAAGGCGTGGCGGGATTTTGATTTTTTAGGCGCACCTTTTGCCCGTTCTAGATGGTATTATTAAGTGATGAACAAAGCAGGAAAATTTTTACAGGCAGTTTTGTTGGCAATCTTCATTTTGCCACAGTTTGCAGCGGCGCAAACTGTGGTCGTCCCTTGTATAAATTTAACGAGCGATGTCAGTGCAGGAATGACGGACGCTATTACAAACGGTCCGATTCTAGAGCTTCAGAATTTTCTTGTGGCGCAGGGTTTTCTTTCTGCCACTCCAAACGGACATTTTGGTCCCGCGACGCTTGCGGCAGTGACGGCGTTCCAATCAACAAACGGTATATCTGCGACAGGCTATGTCGGTCCTATCACCCGTGGGTTTATAGAAAATAAAACGTGCAGTTCGACAAGCGCAAATACAACTGCAAATACTTCTGCATCGGTCGCACCAGTAAATACTCCCCCTATGTCGACATTGTCTCCACAATCCTTTGCTGTCACTGCGCCGTCGTCAAACCAGACACTCACACTTGGGAATGATTACACGATTCAGTGGTCAGGAAATCCTGGATATAATTACACCATCATACTTGAAAACCAAAACGGTCTTGGTCAGGGTATTATCGCTTCGAGTCTTTCGACGGGGAACCAATATGTCTGGCAGGTGGGACAAATATTTTCACCGGGCGGCACAGGATATCAGACCGTTTCTTCCGGCACATATCAAATACATATTGAGACTGCTTCAGGACAGGATATGTACAGCGGATTATTTACTATCAACGCTCCAGCAATTACGATCAATTCAATTGTTCCAGCATCCGCGCCTGCTGACGGCAAAACGGCAGTCGTACTTTTCGGTTCCGGATTTGTAAACCCGACCAATGTCTATATCAATGGATCTTACGGCGCAAATGTTCTTTTTACTTCTGCTGATGGAAAGGTTATTGTTTTTTCTGTTCCTATAAATGTTCCGGCAGGTTCGCAAAGTCTTTATGTGAGCAATGAGTACGGCTCATATTCAAACGGTGAGGGAATCATGGTGACGAGTCCGACCGCGCAGTAGTATAATTCTACGCTATTCGATCCCAATGACCCTCACTACTCATGCAATCGTCGGCGCGGCAGTCGCGAGTTTTTTCCCGCAAGATCCCGCGCTCGGATTTACTTTGGCATTTGCCAGTCATTTTGCGCTCGATGCTATTCCACACTGGGATTATCCGATTGAATCCGCATCTATTCATCCGAGCCACGGCGCAAAAATGAAATATGACAAGGCACTTTTGCACGATTTTTTTCGCATTGGCACTGATGCGCTTCTTGGGCTTATTTTAGGTCTCGCGATTTTCGCAACGACAGGAAATTTCTGGATTGTAATGCTTGGAATCATCGGTGGAATGCTTCCTGATGCCCTCCAATTCGTGCACATACGGCTCAAACGCGAACCGCTCACATCCCTTCAACGATTTCATCACTTCATTCACAAAGGAAGTGAGTATTTCAATATGGAAAATCATTCAGTCGTCGGCATTATCTCGCAATCGATTTTTTTGATTGCCTTTGTGTTTTTAGTAAAGTTTTTTGTGTAAAATTTTTATCGTGCCAATACGAGAAGCGAGAAAAGTCCAGCGAGAATACAATAAATCGCAAACGGTGTCAGGGTTTTCGTCTTGAAATATTTCACGAGGAATTTTACGGAAAGATACGCTGCGAGTGCGGATGAAATCGTGCCGAGGAGTATAGGCATCGCATTTCCGGTAAAGGATATATGGAGAAGTGTGGGGAGTTTGAGCGCACCCGCGGCAAAAATAATCGGTGTTGCGAGGAGGAATGAATAGTGCGCGGCGTCTTCGTGGGTCAGTCCTGTCATAAGTCCTGCACCGAGTGTTGAACCCGTACGCGAAAATCCGGGGATGAGCGCGAGACACTGCGCACATCCAATTTTGAGTGCTTTCCAAAAGGTAAACGAAGTCATATCTTTTGCAGTCTCTGATTTTTTTCTGAAAATTTCTGCGGTATAGAGCAAGAGACCATTGAGAATTAGTACGAGAGCGACGAGTGTTGCGGATGCGAAAAGAGCTTCTATTTTTGTTTGAAATAAAAGTCCGACAAGTCCCGCAGGAATGGTACCGACGATTATAAGCCAGCCGAGTTTTGCCCATGGGTCATCGCTAATCCTCTTTTTTGCGAGCGAGCGGAAAATGCCTTTGACGATATTGACCCATTCCTTCCAAAAAAATCCGATGAGCACGAGTGCTGTAGCAAGATGCGCAAAAACGAGGAATACCACAAACGTCTCACTTGATTGATCTATGTTCCATCCGAGAAGCGATGGCAAAAGTACGCTATGCCCGAGACTTGAAATAGGAAAAAGTTCTGTAATTCCTTGTAATAAACCTAGAACGACTGCTTGTATGTTTGAAATCATAGTGATTATTATACCCGATTTGACTTTTACCGCTCTCTGAGTAGTCTTGACCTTAGAAGGAGTTCTCTATACATGAAATCTATGACTCACAATGGCGGGTTAAGGAAGTTTCAACAGCATCTCGATCGGATTTACGGAAAGAACAATAGCCGGCTTTTTACCAAGCAAGATATCGCTGCAAATCTTTTGCGCTATGTTACGAGGACTTTGAAAACTGTTCGCAAAAACGATGCGAAAAAGACCAAAGAAAATCTCGTAACCGGATTTGCGTGGGCGATTGCTTTGGCGAATAGCTATCATCTTGATGTGCGTTTGGAAATACAGAAACGTTTCCCCGGAGTCTGTCCGTATTGCTCGTGTGCGCCCTGCGCATGCGGCATCCGCAGACCCCTCAAACGTAAAATCATCTGTTCCCGGAAATTCCATCCTTGGACGAGCATCGCTAGCGCGCAGAAAATGTTCAGCGACATCTATCCTGCGAATGTCTTGAAAGATTCGACGATTCACCTCGCAGAGGAGATGGGCGAAATCATCTTTGCCATCCTGATGCATTCCGGCAGACACACTCGTGATGGTTTCGGTGAACTCCGTCTGGAGCTCGTCGACGTGTTCGCCAATATGTTTGCTGTTGCCACATGTGCAGGTTTTGATCTCCAAGAAGCTCTCATTCTGAAGTTCAGACATGGGTGTCCCTGGTGCAACAAACTGCCCTGTGACTGCAGCTTCAATGGGATTGTGAAAGCATAAGGTGTTTGCAGGCGGTCGGAGCAATCCGACCGCTTTTTTGTTACTATAAAAATATGAAAAAAGGGAAATTTATTGTCATTGATGGGTGTGAC
>DATKHE010000016.1:0-2058 GCA_035510395.1 Minisyncoccota bacterium | reverse complement strand
TATAGTCCATTGCAATGAGTAATCATTGATATCAAGCGTGAGACAGGTTGGTCTCCTATCTACTGTAGGCGTTGATTCTTGAGGAGATTTGCTTCTAGTACGAGAGGACCGAAGTGAACGGACCGATGGTGTGCCAGCTCTTGTGCCAACAGGATCGCTGGGTAGCCAAGTCCGGAATGGATAACCGCTGAAAGCATATAAGCGGGAAGCCAACTCCAAGATGAGGAATCGTTGAGGGCCCTGGGAGATGACCAGGTTGATAGGTCTTAGGTGTACAGCGAGTGATCGTTTGAGCCGAGAGATACTAATTACCCGATTTCCTATTAGGAAATTTGTACATCTACATAATTTTCACTTGCTTATTTTGTCGCAAGACAAAAATGCATTTTCTTGATCACACTTGCGAAAGCAGTGTCTTGGTGGTTTGTCAGAGAGGTCACACCTGTTCCCATTCCGAACACAGAAGTTAAGCTCTCGAGAGGCGATGATAGTTCTTCGGAGCGAAAGTAGCCAGCCGCCAGGACAGTGCTTTTGAAATCTTACCGATGACCCCAGTAGTAGAGCGAAGCTCACTACGGGGCACGTAATTCTGAGGAGTGAGGATGCGAATGCTTGGAGCATCCGCAAGGACGGAGCGCGACGGCGCGAGTCGGGGTCGCGGAAATTTTCAGCAGAAAATTATTCGTGACAAAGTAGGTAGCCCGAAACATTCGCTCGGTGCGAATGTACGGGTACATCGCCAGAACAGAGCAGCTGTTTTTTGTTGCCTGAAATTTAAATTATACGTAGTTTATGAGCGGGTTTTTTTATGTGTTACTATTTTCATATATAAACGTTCCTTACAAAATTATGAATAATCAAAATATACCGGCAAAAGGTTTTTATTATCACTACAAACATGATCCGAAAGGGTTGGTGAATGATTACGCGTACGAAGTCGTAAACATCGGCTATCACACGGAGCTTAAGGGCGATGATGCGATGCTCGTCATATATCGTCCGCTTTACGAGGCATTTGTGTACAAACAAGGCAGACGATATGATGTCCGTCCGCTCAAAATGTTTATGGAAACAGTCGTCAAAGACGGCAAAACAATTCCGCGGTTTACGCCAATCACTAATTCAAAAGTTCTCGCAGAACTTGAGGCGATAAAAAGACAGATGTATGGAGAATAAAAATGGCCGCCGCGGTTTGCGCGGCGGCTTTTTTCTTGGCTTTATACTTTATACAAAATACAATATACTTCTCAATTATGTCTTGGTCATCACGCAAGAAAATATTCTATTTTTTGATAGTTGTTGCACTTGCGCTTGTCTTTATTGCACTGCCGTCATTTTTTGTATTTTACAAAGCGCCGACATGCTTTGATGGCAAACAGGATCAGGGTGAACAGGGAATCGATTGCGGCGGTCCGTGCACAACGCTTTGCCAAGCAAGCTTTTCAGATCCGCGAGAACTCTGGGCAACCTCTTCTGAAGTCGTTTCCGGCGTCTACAATGCTCTCGCGTATGTCGTAAATCCAAACATAAACGCAGAGGCGCAAAATATTGCGTATGATTTTCGTTTATATGATTCCAATGGTCTTTTGATTGTCAGACGTGACGGCGAGACGTCCATTCCGCCTGTTGAAAATTTCGGTATTTTTGAACCAAGCATTACGACGGGGAATCGAACGCTCGCGAGAACTTTTTTTGAATTCGAAAGCGCACCCGTCTGGCAAAAAGTTGCGACGACGACTCAATCGCTCGTTGCACTATCATCAAATTTTCAAACCTCGGCCTCATCGAGCCGTCTTGATATGATAGCTTCAAACCCGTCGCCAGACACAGAACAAAATATCGAGGTCATTGCCATTCTCTACGGGACGGATGGGAATGTCGCAGCATTTTCAAAAACGGTGATACCTGTGATTGCCGCCGGAGATACTGCGGAGGTTTCATTTACGTGGCCGTACGGCATATCTGCGACAATCGCAAAAAAAGAATTCCTTTTTAAGGAGATTCCATAACGTTATTATGGAGCAATCACTTTCACGCCGATTTCGTCTGGGAGGGAAA
>DATKHE010000015.1:0-4280 GCA_035510395.1 Minisyncoccota bacterium | reverse complement strand
CGCCTTCAAAGCACCGATAGCCGTTTTGAACACGTCAATAACATTTTTGATTGAAACATATCGGCGTAGTTTTCCCGCGGAGCATTGTTTGAATATGATGTCATTTTCAAAAAGCATTCGCTCGTCATACGGTGATGGTCCCATATAGTAGATGGTCGCATCGACATATCGCTCCTCTTTTATGATTTTTCTAAGGGACTGGGCGACGGCTATGACCGGATAAAAATGTCCCGCTGTGCCTCCTCCCGTAAGCAATATTTTCATTCCAAAAGTATAACAAAATCAAGCTTTTGCAGCTATTTTAGTTTTGCATATTTTGAAATATTGAATAGTATGCCAACCTCAACAAAAAGCAAAAGAAGTGCCGTTCCGCCTTGGCTTACAAACGGCAACGGGATTCCCGAAAGAGGCAAAAGCCCCACCATCGCTCCGATATTTACAAATGCCTGAATGAAAATATATCCGCCGATGCCAACCAAAAGATATGATCCAAAAGGCTTATCGATTGCTCTCGCAAGCTTAAATATTCGTATAACAAAAAACATAAAAAGTCCGACGAGAAATACGCTTCCCAAAAATCCAAATTCCTCGGCTGCAACCGCAAAGATCGAGTCGCCGTCGGCCACGGGAAGAAAATTAAATTTTTGAATGCTTTGCCCGAATCCGCGGCCTATGATTTCTCCCGAACCGACCGCGATGAGCGATTGCTGAATCTGATAACTCTGTGACAACGCATTTTGTGAAGGATCGAGATATGTTTTTATTCTTTCCATCACGTATGGTCGATATGCCACAACCCCGGCGAACACAACAAGTCCGATACAAAATACCGTGACCATATGCGACCATTTCGCTCCTGCGACAAAATATATCATCGCAATCGATCCAGCAATGACGGCAAACGTATCTGTATCTCTTTGTAAGAGGCATAGAAGTCCGCAGACTCCTATAATCGCAAGTATTGGAAAAAAGCCGTACGTCCATGTCTTTACTTTGTCTTTTACTGCTGAAAACCACGCTGCGCAGTAGATGATTGCCCCAATTTTGAGCACTTCGGACGGCTGAAATGACAGAGGACCTAGGTTTAGCCATCGAGTCGCTCCCCCACGCAATACTCCAAGATGAGGTACGAAAATCAGGACGTTCAAAATAATCGCGGTACCGAAAATATAGAGAGCGTACTTTCGCAGATATTCATACGGCACTTTCGCAAAAACAAACATCAAAATAATCCCGGGGATGAATGCCAGAAAAACCTGCTTGAGGGCAACGGACGTAAATTCGGATATTCCGCGCGTAAGGAATCCCAAAGACGCCGAAAGAAATATCATAATGCCGCAAAAGCTCAAAAGCAAAGCAGTGTAGAGGAGTTGAGCATCAATTTTGAGCGCGCGATTCATCCTCCTATTGTAGCAACAAAATCATTTTTTATTCAAAAAAGAGTCGACATCTCCTTGCAGTTAATTTTGGACAAATTCTTGAAGTGTCGCCTGAACCAATGTTTCCATATCAGAAAATCGTGCGTCATATGATGAACCAAGAACCACTGCTACGACAGGATGCATAAATCCGACATCGAATATTACCGCGAGATTCCCTCCGGCAAGGTCTGTATAGCCTGTTTTTGACGCGAGAACGCTTGGAATGTTTGGAAGTTCGGTGTCCGTATTGGTAGCAATATGCGTTGATTGGCTTGAATGGAATACACTTTTACTTTTTCCCGTATCTTCAATCAAATCCGGATATGATTTTACAATATCGGAAATAAGTGTAGCGACGTCTTTCGCTGACCCGAATGCTCCCGCTGTCGTCGTGCTCAAATCCAAGCCGGTCGGATCGGAAAATATGGTATGAGTAAGTCCCAATCCTTTTGCTGTCTGATTCATTTTGTCTACAAATACTTGTGTAGCCGCATTGTCATCATCTACCGTTGTCGTCGCGAGGATTTCTCCGACGGTTCTCGCTATCGCCGTTATTCCGTCATTTGATGACGTTACAAGACTAAATTCGATGAGATCTTGAAGCGACCAATCTTCGCCAGGCATTAGTCCCGTGTCGCCCTCAGAAAGGATATCGGTCGGTGTGATGGTGACGGTTGTTTGCAGCGGCACGCTTTTTGCCGCGGTGAAAATTGCTGCGAGTTTGGTCAGAGACGCGAGCGGTCGCGGGTTATCAGCATCTTTTTGATAGATCACTTTACCGGTCGTAATATCATATATATACACAGCTTGTGCTTCGACTGAAATATTTTGGAACGGATTGTTTTGTGTTTGTTTCTGATTTGTATTAATGCCTGAAATGGTTGGATTTTTTAAATGCTCGGAAAAACTCGCAAGCAGTAGGGCGATAAAAGTTAAAATAATGACGATGATAATCGTTCTGCGAATATGTATTTTTTTCATTCAAATTTATTCTGCTGCTTCTGGGGCTGAATTTTCTTGAGTCATTGTCTCTTGAGCAGCCGTTTCTGCTTTCTCAAATTTTTCTAACTCTTCTTTTACCTTACCAAAGTCGGGCAAATCGGAAAGTCGGGAAATTCCCAAATGCGACAAAATTTCTACGCTCGGCTTGTAAAGAAATCCGCGCTTGCCGTCAGTTGTGCGTTCAATCAGTCCGCGAATGAGAAGGTTGCGAATGATGAATGATGAATTCACTCCGCGAACATAATCGATGTCGCTTCTTCGCGCTTCACCTTTGTACAAAATAATCGCAATTGTTTCAAGTCCCGCTTTTCCGAGGTCGCGTGTGAGCTCTTCTTTTGTGAGGTTTTCGATGAGCGAGCTCGCCTCTCCCGCTGTACGCATCTCAACCTCGTCGTTGGTGCGAATAATGGTGATGCCCCGCCCAGAAAGGCTATTTTGGAGCCCTAAAAGACCATTTTCGGCCTCTTTTTCACTCACTTTGAGTATTCCCGCAAGCTTTTTGACGCTTATTGGCTCCCCTTTCCAAAACAGCACGGCTTCTATTTTTGTTTCTAAATTCATAATTAATATTTTGGCAGGCCGACATTTTCTGTCTCCATCAGAATATCATCAAAATGGCGTTCTTGAACGACGTTGATAATCCCCTGCTTTACAAGCTCAAGCATCGCAAGAAAGCTCACAATGACATTTACTTTTTCGCCCTTATCTTTAGTAAAATCTTTAAAGCTCATTTTGAGGGCGTTTGCAACGCGCGTTGTCAGATTTGAAATCATTTCTTCCAAACTCATGACTTTATCGACGAGCACTTTTGGCAAGAATTCTTTCTTCGGCAACTGATTGATGACTGACATCATGCTCTGAGCGATATTTGAAAGCGTCATTGACTCATCAGGAGAAAACACAGGTTGAATTTTTCTCTCGTTTCGTGCGAATAAAATTTTCTTTCCAAATATTTCTTTGAGCGAGACTGATTGCTCCCGATACATTTTGTAGAGAGCCAAACGACGTTCAAGGTCCGCGATATTCCCCTTTTCATCTTCTGACAGCTCAAGCGACGGTAAAAGAGACTTTGATTTTATGAGAAGGAGCGTCGATGCGATGAGAATAAATTGCGCTGATTCTGAAAGCGGAAAATCACCAAGCGATTTCACATATGCAATAAAATCATCCGCAACTTTCGCGAGAGATATGTCATTGATAAAAAGTTTCTTCTCTTCTATGAGATTGAGAAGTATTTCAAGCGGACCGTTAAATTTTTCGTGCTTGATAGCAAAAGGCATCTATTTTTTCTTAGGAATGCTGATTCCAAGTTCGAGGAGCTGCTCCGTTGATACAACGGATGGCGCTTTCATCATCAAATCGCGGCCTTCGCCCGTTTTTGCAAAAGCGATGACTTCGCGAATATTCGGCTCATTTTGAAGTATGGCGATGAGACGATCAAGTCCCCACGCAATACCGCCTTCTGGCGGCGCGCCGTAGGTAAACGCCTCCAATATATGTCCGAAATTCTTTTCGATGTTTTCAGAGCTGTGTCCCATTATTTCAAAGACCTTCGTGAGCATTTCCTTTGTGTTGCTTCTGATGCTTCCTCCGCCGATTTCAAAACCATTAAGCGCGACATCGTATTGTGTCGTGAGGATTTGACCTATTTTTTCTTTTTTCATAAGCCAATCAGTGTGTTCAAGTTTTGGCGCTGAAAAAGGGTTATGCGTGAATGTCCACGCGCCAGCATCCGTTTTTTCGAAGAACGGAAAATCAATCACCCAGCAGAACGCGAGCAAATTTTTGTCATCTTTATCTTTTCGCAAATCAGGCTTGTCATTCCCATATTTTTCCATCGCTTCTTTGTATGAAAGG
>DATKHE010000014.1:0-7167 GCA_035510395.1 Minisyncoccota bacterium | reverse complement strand
GTTCAATCACGCACATACGGGAGAAGGGACAAAAATCATAAAGAATGCGGGCGAGCTCTCCGAGCTCGCCCGCCTATTCCCCAATCGCCCCGCTCGAGTGAGCCAATACATAGATGGACCTGTGTTTACGCTGAACGCTGTCGTCACAGAAAAAGAAACATCGTGCGGAAATATAAGCTATCAAATCACGGGGTTGTCGCAATTTACTGATAATCCATTTTCAACTATAGGCAATGATTGGGCGCTTCCGCATAAAATTCTTTCGGAAAAAGAAAGAGAAGAAATAAGAGGAATTGCGCAAGCCTGCGGCGCGCGCATGAAAAAAGACGGCTGGCAAGGACTCTTCGGTATCGACCTTATTTACGACACAAAAAATAAAAAGATATTCTTGCTTGAGATAAACGCCCGCCAGCCCGCATCGACGACATGCGAATCAATTCTTCAAAAAATGTCTGGCACGGATAAAACTATTTTCGAATCACATATTTCTTCTCTTCTTGGGCTACAAGCTACAAGTTACAAGCTACAAGCTATTAAAAATGGCGCTCAGATTTTAATGCGTAAAAAGAGCAATCAAAGAATCGACATTAAAAAAGCCCGCGCAAAACTCGAATCTGCCGGCTTTTCCGTGATCCCGTATGAAAACGAGGTGTTGAACAAAGAACTCTTGCGCATACGCTCAGACAAAGGCATTATGAAATCTCACGAAAAATTAAACAGTGTGGGCGAAGCTATCGCATCACTCATTTCGTAAACAACATTATGGAAACCCTTTCTCCCCAAGCGCTTGCAGTCATAGAAAAATATCTTCGCCTGCCTCTCGGATGCGGATGCCAAACGCCATATTTTAATAATCGTCGAAAAAGAGTACGCGGGGGATTGCGTGCACTTGTCGGCAAGGGCACGCCTGAGGAAATCGCTGAGGAGGGGGGAATACTTGCGGTCAAAGATCGCGTGTCAATCAAAAATATGAATGATGAAACACTCAAAAAATTCCTTGTAGACGAAAATCTGGGCATTGATTGCTCAGGATTTGCGTATCATATTCTCGACGCTGAAGCGCAGACGAGGATAAACAAAAAATTGCGCGCAATTATAAAACCTTACAAAGGACTCGAGCGAAAAATAATTTACCTGTTTCGTCCTGCAGAAAATAGCGATGTCACGACGATTTCGCATGAGAAAAACAGCGCCGAAATAAAAGCAAGTGATGCAAAACCAGGCGATTTTATTTCGATACTCGAATCGGAAATTTCACGAAATCATATTATGATTATAGAAAAAGTGGCAAAAGAAAACGAAAATATCATTTTGTATTATGCCCATTCGATCGCATTGCCGGAAGAAGGCGTTTACGGGCACGGTGTTAGGCGCGGAAAAATCAGTTTCAATAAAAATCAAAATATTGTTGACGGAATTTGGGAAGAAATGACGAAAGAAAATCTGGGAAAAACGATGCAATCAATTTCGAAGCGGGCAAAAGTATTTTCTCTGCGCCGCCTGCGCGCATTTTGCATTTAGAGGTTTTGGCATTACACTTTCCCAATGACTTCATTTTCTCCCGCCCAAGTATCTGCCGTTTCCCATATTATCGGGTTTGGACTTGTCGGTCTCGTATTCAGCCTGATTATCACGATACCGATTTACAAACTTCTTTCCCATTTCAAGATCTGGCGCAAGGATGTCTATGACCCGACGCTTGGTATCGAAGGCAGAAAAGGTAAAGCGTCAACGCCAATTATGGGCGGACTTATCGTCGTCCTCACGATTACCATCATCACCTATTTTTTCAATTGGGATAGACAATTCACGTGGGTGCCAATCGGTGCAATGCTCATTTCATCCGTGCTCGGCGCGTTCGATGATTTGCTTTCGGTGATGGCAAAAAAGCGCCGCGCTCGTTCGCTTCGCCAAACAATCACCCTCATAAAAGTTCACAAAAATATTTTTGTGCGCTTTTGGTATGTCATTACGCTTCCGTGGTCGGTTTTCAAAGAAATTGGAAATGCTTTCGGTTCAAAACGCGGTATCGGCGTGCACGCGTATGAAAAATTGCTTCTCCAATTCATCGCCGGAGGCGTGACTGCGTGGTGGATCTATTTCAAACTCGGCGAAACGTGGAAAGAAATTCATATTCCCTTCGATGGATTTTTAAATATCGGAATATGGATTATTCCCGTCATCATTCTCATCGTGATATTCACCGCAAACGCCGTAAATATTTCTGACGGTATGGATGGACTTGCCGGAGGAATGCTCATCCCAACATTTTCTGCTCTCACCTTTTTAAGCGCTATATTCGGATATCAGGAGCTCGCGATTTTGAATGCAGTGACAACAGGCGCGCTCGTGACCTACACTTTTTTCAATGTGAAGCCCGCAAAGTTTCAAATGGGCGATGTTGGGTCGCTCGCGCTCGGTACGCTCCTTGCCATAAACGCGCTCGCTATAAACATCATGATGGTTTTGCCTTTCATCGCCTTTATGTTTTATGTCGAAGCGGTCTCCGTTATCATTCAAGTTATCGGACGGCTATTTTTTGGCAGACGAATATTTAAAATGGCACCACTCCATCATCATTTTGAGCTTCTCGGCTGGAGCGAAGAGAAAACAATTATGCGCTTCTGGGTCATTCACCTCGCGATGGTGCTTATCGGCGTGTGGATTGGACTTCATTAAAATAAAACGCCCGCGCACTCCGGAGTGCGCGGGCAGAAATGAGGTTTCTCATTGAAAACTAAAAAAATCAGCATTCACATACTCGACTTCGAGCGGTCGAGGCAGTTTTTCAAGCAGATCCTGAATCTGTCGGAAATGCCGAGTGTCCCAGCTGCGTCGATAAATACGGATAAATTTTACTGACTCTTCCTTGCCTCCGGCGACAGCGGTCTCATTGATTGTGATGCGGGTCACAGAACTGATATCTTCAGTTCGATCGGCTTTTTCTGCAAGGTCGAGAGTCTTTCTGATCTGATCGGACAACTCCCTTGCCTCTTTCGAGCTGTATCCAAATAGCTCAATACTAATAACGTACATAGTAGCCTCTCTTTCTTTTTTAGTTTGTGTTATGGGTTCAAATAGTCCTTTTGCAGATTAGCGCTTCGGGAGTAAATGTCAACTCAACTAGCATTTTTAGCAAAAAAATATAGACTACATCGTATGACTTATCTTAATTGGGACGCAAAAATAATCACTGACTTTTCACCCGAAAATGTGGCGAGTATGTATGATGCCGGATATGTATTCACGCGTGTAGACAAAGGCGTGATGAATAAAACGCGCTCATTTCGTATAGACCTCGAAAAATTTGAACTCTCAAGCGAAAATCGCAGAATTTTGCGCAAAGCAGAAAATTATAAATTGGAAATCGTCCCACTCCCCCTCGCTGACTATAGTTGGCATATAGGCAAGCTCGCGAAGAATTTTTATGAAGCGCACGATGCGGAATTTTCAGCAAATAAAATAAAAGAATTACTCACTGATGCAAAGAAAAGCAATTTTAATACGCTCGCCGAATTTTCCTTACCGACTGGAAAATTCGGCTACGTCATTTCTTACAATTCCCCCGAAATCTTCCATTACTCATATCCTTTTTATGAAAAATCGTCGTCCGATCCATCACGCGGACTTCAAATGATGCTCAAAACAATCGAGTGGGCAAAATCTGCTGGCAAAAGATACATCTATCTCGGCTCTCTCCAGCGACCAAGCGACACCTACAAACTTCAATTCAAAGGCGGTGAATGGTTTGATGGCGAAAATTGGCAAACGGATATTTCTCCCCTCAAACAAATTTTGAAGTAAAGCCCTAAAAATCTTGTTGACTTTGGAATAAAAAAGACTAAAGTTGCTTTAGAATAACTCTGCACATTCACATATCAACAAAGGAACATACCATGCAAACATATATTGGAGTTACTGGTTTTATGACTCCCGAAGAAATTGCCAGCGCGTACTCTGTCGTGCCTCAGAGAAAACAAGAACCTCGATTAAAAGTCGGGTTCCCGAAATACAGAGACCACTCCCTGATGATTGGGATTCTTGCCAGCTGGAAATCATTGAGGGGTATTCCTCTCAAGCCAGAATGGCAGAAACGCTATCCAAAAAATACAGCGGAGATAAAAAATATATTTGTGTCCGCAGGCAAACCTGAAAGCACGTTTGACCCGCTAAGACTTATTCACTATTCGTGCGGAAAAAATGTCGATGACCTTGCTCACGACCTGCGCATGATGAAAGACGAAGTAGGACAGAGCTTCGACGGCTTCCAACTCAATATCCCATGGCCTGACCCTGAAGTATTGGGTGAAGTTCTTGAACCGCATGATTTTGACCCAGATGGTGTGGGAGATTGGGGTGATGCAGTGATACTCCAGATTGGGCAAGCAGCCATTGAGATGGCTCACAATAGCCCTCACGAAATCACCTCCCGACTTAAAAAGTATGAAGGTGTTATTGATGGAGTACTTCTCGACCCGAGCGGTGGTCAAGGCAAAATATTTGATTGCGGACAAGCACAAAAAATCTTGCATGCAATCAATATCGAAAACAATAACCTCTCTGTCGGAATTGCAGGTGGATTGTGCGCTGAAACGCTCCATCTTCTGCAGCCACTTATCAGGAGAGGATTATCTTCTATGAGTATTGATGCCGAAGGACGGATTCGCAACAAAGATGGTGATATGGACATTCCTGCGATGCAAAAATACCTCGTAGAAGCGTTTGAAATGTTTTCTAGATAACATCGGCCGCGGGCAGAACCATTTTGTCCGCGGCTTTTTATTAGATAAAAATCTGATAGTATGCCTGTATAAATGAACGCCGGCTCAAAAATACATTTTATAGGCATTTGCGGGGTGGCCATGTCGGCTGTTGCGACAGCTCTCTGGCAGAAAGGCTACAAAATCACCGGGAGTGACTCTGGCTTTTTCCCACCGATTTCGACCCACTTGAAAAATCTCGGCATTCCCTACTATTCCGGCTGGCATCCAGACAAGATGTGCGGAACGGACGCGGACTCTACGCAGAACGGACGCGGAAAAGAATGTCCTGATTTAGTGGTTGTGGGAAATGCTATTAGTTCGCAAAATCCAGAGCTTCTGTATGTGCAGGAAAATAAAATTCCTTTTAAATCATATCCGGAAATTGTCGGAGAATTTCTTGTTCAAAAAAATTCAATTGTCGTTGCAGGCACGTGGGGCAAAACGACATCATCCGCCCTTCTCGCACATATTTTAAGACATGCGAAATGGCATCCGAGTTATATGACAGGAGGTCTCACGCAGGACGGCGCGCCATCAGCTGCGATTGATACGGGAGATTGGAGTGTTGTCGAGGGGGACGAATACAAGACAGCGAAATGGGATCAGGAAGCAAAATTTTTCCACTACAAGCTGACGCATTTGCTTTTGACTGCCGTATCGTGGGACCACGCAGATATGTATCCTACGGAAAAATCATATTTTGAAGCATTTGAAAAACTCTTGAAACTCATTCCGAAGTTAGGGAAAATTGTTGCTTGCTCTGACAGAGAACCGCTGGTAAATTTGCTCGAGAGTGCAAAAAAAGAATTTGTAAGTTATGGGGCAAACGAAAAAGCATATTATCGTTATGGAAATGTAATTCAATCAACGGACGGCATTTCTTTTGACATTGATTATCACGGAAAAATTTGGAATATACAAAGTCCGATGCTCGGAGCATACAATGCCGAAAATATTACCGGATGTTTTGCAATGGCACGCGAGATTGGTATCACACCGTCAGATATTACTGATGCTATAAAAGAATTCCGCGGAATGAAGCGCCGACTTGAGAAACGCTACGAGCACGGTGTTACTGTTATAGACGATATCGCTCATTCACCTGAAAAAGCAAAATCGGTGCTCGCAAATCTCCGGCAAATATACAGAGGCAAAATTATCGCCATATATGAGCCAAACATAGGCAATCGAACCGCTCAATCTGCACCATCATATGATAATGCATTTGAAAATGCAGATGAAGTCATAATCCCCCGCCTGACAAAGCTCAAAGTTGATGCGGAAAATAGTGAAAAAGCATTTGAAGGCGATGAATTGGCAAAAGTTATCTCAAAGACGAAAAAAAATTCAAAATATATTGAAGACGATGGAGAACTCGTAAAATATATTACCGACGGACGCGCTGATGCAGATTGCATCGCATTCTTAGGCTCGCACGGCTTCCGCGGAATGATAGAAGAAACGATAAAGAAATTAACAGGATACAATTAACTATTCACGATTAACCAGACAAGAAATTCTCTGGTAAATAGTTAATCGTTACTAGTGAATAGTTTATTTTTTCCTATTTCCCTTCGTCGATAATTTCGGTTATGAGTTTATTGTCTTTGATATCTTTGACGACGAGCAAAATTCCGCAGGTGTTGCATTCAATCGCGTGAGTTTTTGCGACATTTGGATATCGGCTTAGATCTATTTCATTTTTGCATTCAGGACAGGTGCAAGTCATAGAAAATGTGTGGTTATTCGAATATTTTGCTATTCTAACATAATACAATTATGAATATCACCCCTACGGAGGAATACAAAGATATTGCAAAAAAAATCGGCGTACCGCACCTGTATCTCAAGCGTGAGGATATGCACCCGCTTGGATCGCACAAAGGCAGGTCAATACCAGTAATGATAGATGCTTATATAGGGGAAGGTTTTAAAAAATTCTCGATTTCAAGCTCCGGAAATGCTGCAATTGCTGCCGGAACATATATTCAAAAACTCAACACATTAAAGCCAAAGAAAATATTACTCGATATTTATATCGGCAAAAATATATCTCCCGAAAAAAAGAAAACTATTCTAAATCTCGCCGATGAATATATCAAAGTATCCGAAAAAGAGCGTCCGCTTCAGGCATTTTTGGAAAGTATGAAACTCTCCGACGTGAAAGGTCTGCGTCAATCAACGGACGACGTTGCACTTGTCGGATACGTTTCACTTGCTCAAGAACTCCTCGAAATTCCCAACCTTTCTGCAGTATTTGTCGCGACATCATCAGGCACAACAGCAGAAGCACTCGGTGAATATTTTATAAAAAACAAAAAGAATGTCGCGATCTATATTGTCCAAACATCATCCTGCCATCCGATTGCGGAAATTTTTGATAAAGGCGCAGTCAGTGATGAAA
>DATKHE010000013.1:0-6005 GCA_035510395.1 Minisyncoccota bacterium | reverse complement strand
GAATAAAATTTTATTGTCAGGCTGTCGAGGTATGGCGCTCCGAGCGCAAAATCTCCAAATGCTGAAAGCGAATACTCGGTCGGCACACCTGACGAATCGCGAGACACCGATGTTACGGTGAAAGGTCCCGAGCCGATCGGCTTTGTATTGTATGAGCTAAAAGGGAAGCTGTCATCGGTAACATTCGCCCAAATATGTTTTGGCAAAATTCCAAGCGTCGCGTTTTGAAGAAAAAATGCGTACGGCTGCTTGAGCGTAAATGACACTTCAGAAGAGCTATCGGCTTTGGCTGTAACGCCGTTCCAATTTGCGAATTCAGGACTTTTGATATCGAGATCTTGCACTTTCATCACCGTAAATACCACGTCATCAGCAGTTACCGGCGTACCGTCTTGAAATTTTGCATTTTGCCGCAGGGTAAATGTGTAGGTCAATCCGTCAGGAGATATGGTATATGTTTTTGCAAGATCAGGGGTAAGCGTCCCATTTGGCATCGCTCGCATAAGTCCCGAATACGTCAGAGCCACAATATCTCGGTCAGCATCCGATGTCGCAAGTATCGGATTCACGAATCGCGGCGTGCCGATGATGCCTTCCGTGAGACTTCCTCCGTGCGTTGGGACGAGGACGGTGAAATGATCGCTTAACAATACGAGAATCCAAAAGACGCTCGCGATAAAAATGAATCCGAATGCAGCAAAAAAAGCTTTCTCCGCTGGTGAGAAGGATTGAATAATATGTTCTGCTTTATCAAGCGCGTCTACGCGCCATTTTTTTCCAAATAAGGATTTCACGGAGAGATTTACTAGACTGTGTTAGATGATGATAGCAAGAAATGCCGAAAGGGCGAAGAGAATCGCAAGGACTATCGTTGCAACAAAAAGCGTCTTCTCAAAACCGCGCCGCGTATGAAACGATGCGCTGAAATTGTCTGACGCGCCGAGCGCTCCGCCGAAACCGGATGTGGTTCGCTGGAGGAGAATGGCTGCTATCAGCAATATTGAGAGAGTGATTTGTGCGTACGGAAGCACTGAAGCGATACTCATAGGGAAAGATAGTAGCATAGGCGAAAACGGAAGGCAATAAAGAAAAGGCGGCGCGCAAAGCGCGCTGCTAGCCAATCCAGTTTACTTTTCTTTGATTTGGAGTATACATATGACTGAACAACGCACCTTATAAACCCTCAAAGGAGATTTGAGTTATGAATACAAACGATAGAGAATACAGAAATCTTAAGATTTCTGGCATTTGCAGTATTGTGCAAATCATCGGTTTCATTGTCGTCTTGGTGAAGCTAAGATGGCAAGTGGGGAATGCGGGATTATTTGTTATTGGTCTTTCGGGTCTTGCAGCAGTAGTCAGGCATCCCTTTTTGCCTGCCTACCGCCGTCATGACCCCCTATTTGTAATCGCTGCTGCGTCTGGCTTGGGATTGTTATTTGCATCCGTTGTAGCATATTTCTAATCTACTTAACTTGTTTTGTGCCTAATTAATGTCGCACTGTGACCTCACAGCGCGACATTTTTATTTTTGCTATAATAGTATTTCTTACCCATTAACCCTACATAACATGTATTACATCATTGGCATTATAGTTCTCGTCATTTTGTGGGCGATTGTTGCTTACAACGGCTTTGTACGAAAAGTAAATCACGCAAAAGAAGCGCTGTCGGATATTGATATTCAGCTCAAGCGCCGCTACGACCTCATTCCAAATCTTGTGAATACAGTCAAAGGCTACGCGAGCCACGAGACGAGCGCGTTTCAAAATGTCACCGCTGCGCGTGCGGCTGCGATGGGTGCGACAGGACTTGCAAACAAATCAGTCGCCGAAGACAAACTCTCCGGCTCTCTCAAATCCATATTTGCAATTGCCGAAGCATATCCGGATCTCAAAGCAAATCAGAATTTTCTCTCGCTTCAAAGCGAACTTTCGGACACTGAAGACAAAATCCAATCCGCCCGCCGTTTCTACAATTCGACGGCAATGGAACTCAACACAAGCGCAAAATCTTTCCCGGGAAATATGATTGCTGGCTCATTCCATTTCTCTCCAATGGAATATTTTGCCCTTGATGCGAGTGATGCAGCAGCGAAAAATCCTGTAAGTGTGAATTTCTAGCAATCGCTCAAAAGAATCTTGATTTTGTATGCCTCCCTCCCTTTATACCCAACAATCAAAAAATGTCTGGCGTACTTGGCTCTTGATGAGCATCTTTTTCGTCATTGTCATCGCGCTCGGCTGGATTTTCGCCTACACATACGATGATGTTTCGATACTGTATATCGCGGTATTCATCGCGCTCGTGATGAATATTTTTAGCTATTGGTATTCGGACAAAATTGCGCTTAAAACTTCCGGCGCAAAACAAATTACAAAAGAGCAGTATCCCGATTATTGGAATGCCATTGAAAATCTTTGCATTACTGCAGGACTCCCGATGCCGCGCCTTTATGTGATACAGGACCCTGCGCCGAATGCATTCGCAACAGGACGCAACAAAGAGCACGCAGCCATCGCTGCGACATCGGGGCTTCTGGCAATGATGAACAAAAGCGAACTCGAAGGCGTCCTCGCTCACGAACTCTCGCATATCGGCAATCGCGATATTTTGCTCTCAACCATTGTCGTCGTGCTCGTCGGATTTATTGCACTTCTTGCCAACTTTTTCATCCGTTTGAGATTGTTCGGCGGAGGCGGACGCAGAAACGACGGGGGATTGGGAATTATTTTCCTCATTGTTGGAATCGTGTTTGCAATTCTTTCGCCGATTGCAGCGACGCTTATTCAATTAGCGATTTCCCGAAAACGCGAATATCTTGCTGACGCATCAGGAGCACTTCTGACCCGATATCCGGAGGGTCTCGCATCCGCCCTTGAAAAAATTGGCAATTATAATCAGCCGATGATTCATCCAAACAATGCGACCGCGCATTTATTTATTTCAAATCCGTTCGGTCCGCACAAAGACAAAATGAGCGGACTCTCACGATTATTTATGACTCATCCGCCGATTCAGGATAGAATCAATGCGTTGCTCGGGACGAAAGCATAGAGATATGAGCTATGAGTATAGAAAATAATCACAAGCCGCATCGCACGTTTCTCGATAGGTTCTTGGATATTCCGGAACCAAAAGTCAGTTACCTTACAAAAGTCACGTGGGTTGACCGCCTGATGTCAAAAACGTTTCTCAAACTTCTCCCGTCATCCGTTACGCCAAATCGCATCACCCAGTTTCGCCTCATCTGTATTCCGTTTGTCGCGTGGGCACTCCTCGCACACGATTTTTCCATCGCGATGCCTCTTTTCGTAATCGCCGCTTTTTCTGATGCGCTCGACGGTGCACTCGCGCGAACAGAGCGCAAGATCACAAGCTGGGGAACGCTTTACGACCCTGTCGCTGACAAGCTCCTTGTCGGCATCACGTCGCTTATCATTGTCTCCGAATACATAAGCATTCGGCTCGCGCTCGCCATTGTTTTTATCGAACTTTGTCTTGTCGCCTCCGCCTATTTCAGATACAAAGGCAGAATTGTTCCGGCAAAAACGATGGGCAAAATAAAAATGCTTCTACAATGCTTCGGCATTTCATTTTTGCTTCTTTATCTCGTCATCGGCTCTCCAATACTTTTAACCATCGCCACATATCTTTTGTATCTCGCCTTAATGTTCGGCCTCTTATCGCTCTTTGTTTTTCGGTCGATATGAAAATAGCTCAAAACACAAAGTGCAAAACGCAAAATTTTATGTTAAAAGTTAAAGGTCTTTCATTCAGTTTCACGATTTGATTTTTGAGTTAATTTGGAGAGATGGCAGAGCGGTTTAATGTACCACCTTGGAAAGGTGGAGTGTCCGAAAGGGCACCGAGGGTTCGAATCCCTCTCTCTCCGCAAACACACTTTTTTATCGGTGTCAACCCGTGTACCCGAGAGAGTACTGTAACCTACTTACCTAAGAGAGTAGGACGACCCAAGTGTATTCGAGTTACTCTCCATTCATCCACACCCTGGTCTAGAAGGTGATAGAATCTGTGCACTATGGCAAAATCTGGTAATGTCAATTTAAAAATAAAACCACTCAAGCTTGCTTTTCTCGTTGACCCTAATAACGTAAAACAAATTAGAGAGGCAATACAAATAAGCTCTACACTCTGGGGTGGTGCTTATTGCCCGATTATTCCTTTACATAAGAAAATGCCTAAAACTTGGAAAGAAGGACCAGTTAAAGCACCCAAAGCGAGGAAGGTGACCCTAGGATATATCGAAGCGTTTGATCCAGATATTTTTGTTCAACTTTCAAAAGACATACCAGTTTATATAAAAGATCTCAAAACAAAAATCATAAAGCCTGATGAAATTTGGAAAGTCCTTGAAGGAAGTAAAATGTCGCCTGCATATGGGATAGGTATATTCGAAATATTCAATGATCTCTTTGATATGTACTTTAAATACAAGGTTAAATACCCAGTAAAAGTAATGATTCCTGAATTACCAAAGCAGTATGGTCTTTTCTGGGCAAGTATATTTGGCGAAATACCTTCTAAATTAATGCCGTATATAAAAAAGCATTATATTGAGGCTCTAGAAATAACCGAGCCAAAATTTATGCCAGAAAAAATTGGTGAATTTTTAAAGACCAATATATTTTTTCCAAGAAGGTTTACACAACATGGTCTAAATCGTTTTCACCGGTCTAGTGGTGTAAGAGGAGGTGCCTATGCTTTCTTTATGGATGCCACAAAAACTGAGGACATCATTGACTACTGGAATTTACGAGCCATGGGTCGCGACGTTATACCAGTCCCTAAACAATTTCTCTCGAATGAACAACTTAAAGAAATAATTGTTGAATTTTTCAAAAATCATCGGGTACACTGGGGACATAATAAAACTGTTTGTAATTACGCATCTATTGTGAGATCTAGAAACTCAACAATGGACGAACTACAAACTTATGCACAAACTCTTAAAATTGAACCAAAACCGGACGATCTTTCCAAAGATCCATTTTTTTCTCTTCAACATTGGTATCCTCGGGTTTGGGATGAATGGGCTCGAGATAAAGATGGCGCGAATCCAGATGATTTTTATGGTGACGAAGATTCTATCGAAGTGACTGAATCTGATGATCTCAAAATATCTTTTCGTCCTCTGTTGCCAAAATTTGCCGAAAAATATGCATATCATGGTGAACCTAGATGTACTAATGAAGTGAGCTTTCGGTTTTATGGGTCTGGTGAGTATCTTGCAGAAGTTTTTCCTAAATCATCAGGAGAAAATTTCATACGCTCTATTTCAAGTTTTGCATCCTTTGGTGATTATTGGCGTGTTGGAAGAAATGGTCTCGTTAAATTGGTCAAAGATGATTTTATTGATAGTTGGGAAATCCCAGAATCGCAAAAAGTGGTATTCGCTTGGCTGAAAGATCAGGGTTGGAATGCGGAATTATCTGCTCCTGGTTTACTTGCTAAGCAGATATACAAAAAAATTGATGGGCATGTCCTCACTTTAGCTAATGAGGAACTACTTGGACTTCTTGAACATATGAATGGGGGCTCTGTCCAATCAAATGGACAACCAGTTACGAATAATAGAGTTAACCAGGAGAGAGAATTACCTATAGGTGAGATTAGAAGTAAACTTCAAGATCCCTCAAGACAAAATAATCCTTGTGACTATCTAATATCCAAGGGAATATTTCATGTAGGGTTGCGAGTACAATGTCCTCACTGCATTAGAAATTCTTGGTTTCCAGTCAATCAGATTGAGAAAACTTTTACTTGTCCCCTGTGTCTCAATTCATTTCCTGCAATAGGAAATGTTGAAAAAGGAACCTGGTGTTATAAAACAGCCGGTCCATTCAGTGTTCCAAATTATGCTGACGGAGCGTATGCAACCCTTTTGGCGTTGGCATTTTTTAATGATTATAAATTAACCACTATGCAGGCGACGCCAACACTAAGCTTCACAGCAAAGGCTCAAAATAAGAAAGATATAGAAG
>DATKHE010000012.1:0-2016 GCA_035510395.1 Minisyncoccota bacterium | reverse complement strand
AACATACTCTTTTACGCTAAAACAGCCTTAGAGGAGCTATCCTAAAAAGCTATTTTTTGATAGTATTTTCGAATGCCAAAGACACTCTTATCAGGCGTAAAACCGACAGGACGGCCGCATATAGGCAACTATTTCGGCGCTCTAAAGCAATTCGTAGACCTTCAGAATCAATACGACTGCTATATTATGATTGCCGACTATCACGCGCTCAATTTCATTCAAAACAGCATGCAGATGCGCGAACTTACGCTCAACCTCGCTATCGATTATCTCGCTATCGGCCTCGACCCGAAAAAAGTCGTTCTTTTCAAACAATCAGATATTTCCGCGCATACCGAACTCGCGTGGATTTTCGACACTATCACTACGATGCCGTATCTGATGCGCGCTCACGCATACAAAGATGCTGAAGCGAAAGAAAAAGAAATCGGTGTCGGAACATTCAATTATCCAATGCTTATGGCGGCAGACATTTTGCTCTACAGTCCTGATGTTGTGCCGGTGGGTCAAGATCAAAAACAACACATTGAATACACGCGAGATACGGCGGAAAAATTCAATCGTATTTTTGGCGAGACATTTAAATTGCCCCAAGAGTTAATTGAGAAAAAACTTAGTACTATTCCAGGCAGCATAATAGGAACAGACGGTTACAAAATGAGTAAAAGTCGCAATAATACGATACCTCTTTTTGCTTCAGACGAGGAAATTAAAAAACTTGTGATGAGCATCGTAACTGATTCGGGGGAGAACGGTGCTATTAATGTCCAAGCAATTCATTATCCTATTCGGACAACTCTTTATCCCAATGAAAAGATTGGTGATTATTTTTCCAATCTCTATACTGAGAAAAAAGGTAAATATAAGGAACTCAAAGAAGCTCTGATCACTGATCTTATTAAATTTATTACACCCCTACGAAAAAATCGGGAAGAGTGGGCAAAAAATCCAGAAAAGGTTCTTAAAATTCTCGCTGAAGGAGCCGAAAAAGCAAACAAAGTCGCATCCGCAAAAATGTTGGAAGTAAAAAAAGCCGTCGGCGTAAATTAAAATTATGACAAGAACATACATAAAAGATTTGGAAAAACATATTGGAGAAGAAGTATCGATTTCGGGCTGGGTGGATATTCGCCGCGACCAAGGCAAGCTTATCTTTTTTGATTTTCGCGATATGTCCGGATTTGTTCAGGGTGTCGTGCTTCCCAATGCAAAAGATGTTCACGAAATCGCTTCAAAAGTCCGTCCAGAATGGGTGGTAAAGGTGAAAGGTAAAGTAAATGCTCGACCAGAAAAAAACGTTCAAAAAGAAAAACAGAATGGCTCAATTGAGCTTGAAATACTTGGAATTGAAGTCCTCAACAGCGCAGAGACTCCGCCTATAGATGTGAGAGGGGATGGTATGGAAATAGGGGAGGAATCGCGACTTACTTATCGCTATCTCGACCTTCGCCGACCCCGGCTTCAGAAAAATATGCGTGTTCGCCATGAGGTAATACAACTCATCAGAAATTATCTTTCCAAAGAAAATTTCGTGGAAATAGAAACGCCGATGCTTACAAAATCGACACCTGAAGGTTCTCGCGACTATCTCGTACCATCTCGTCTTGAGCAAGGGAAATTCTATGCGCTCCCGCAGTCGCCTCAGCAGTACAAACAACTCTTGATGGTTTCCGGTTTTGAAAAATATTTTCAAATTGCGCGATGTATGCGTGATGAAGATACGCGAGGGGACCGTCAGCCTGAGTTCACACAGCTTGATCTCGAAATGAGCTTTGTTGAACGCGAGGATGTCATGGCACTCAACGAAAAGCTTTTGATTGAAATCGTAAAAACGGCTACTCCGCACAAAAAAATACAGGAAATTCCATTTCCGCGCCTTTCATACAAAGAAGCGATGGAAAAATACGGAAACGACAAACCGGATCTGCGAAAAGACAAAAATGACAGAGATTTGCTCGCATTCTGCTGGGTGATAGATTTTCCTTTCTTTGAAAAAACAGATGCGGGAGCTTGGAC
>DATKHE010000011.1:0-3148 GCA_035510395.1 Minisyncoccota bacterium | reverse complement strand
GATAAGACCAGACGTGATAACTCCTGTCGTAAGATTGGTTGAGAAGAGATTGGTTGAGCTTGCGGTCGTCGCGAAAAAGTTTGTCGAAGTGGCATTCGTTGTCGTACTATTTGTCGCGTAAAAATTTGTTGTCGATGCCGTGCCATTCACTTCGAGATTGAAATTGGGGTTGGAAGTACCGATGCCAACGTTTCCAGAAGCGGCAACATTAAGAAGTGATGCGCCTGATGACGAAGATATTTGGAAGACATCGGCCGTCTGACCTGTGATCCCCTGAGCCTGCAGCGTAATTATTCCCGGAGAAAGCGATTGATTTGAGATATAGAGCGGCTGGTTGAACTCAAATCTTTTGAGGGTTGAATTCCATGAGAGAAGTGCGTTGGGGGTGACCGCCCCCCGTTTGAATATGAGAAAAGAATCCTCCGCATCATTACTTACATTGCCGGAATTGATAGTGAATGAATTGTCATTCGTACCACCAATAGTCGTCGATGCAGCAGAAATGGAATTTACGTTGAGATTATCAAAATATCCCGTCCTCCAATAAAACGCAGGCGATCCAATATCATCGGTAATATTGTCTGAAGGGATAAGAGAAGTGTTAAAAAGACCGTTGACGGATATTTGTTTTGTCGAGTCGCTTCCGAGCGTTACGTTGCCAGAAACAGAGAGATTTCCGGCGAATGTCGATGTATCAGTGGATGATGTTGCAATGATAGAGTCCACTTGCGGCGTTGAAGTAGGAACAACATTGCCAAAATGATCAAGCGAAAGAAGCATATCCGTCCCGATTGAAGATAATTGGAACGGACCGGAAAATGTTGTGTTGCCTGAAACAGCAAGATTGGTCGTCGTCGCGTTTGTTGTCGTGGCATTAGTTGCGATTAGGCTATTCGCAGAAACAGAATCGGCGACAAGAGAAGTAATATTTGCAAGCGTTGAATCAAATGTATCAATTGTGCCGAAAAGTGCATGAAATCCTGCGGCAAAAAGATTTGTTGATGTTGCGTTCGTCGTTGAAGCGTTCGTTGAGAAAAAATTTGTGGTCGTTGCGTTGGTGGTTGTACTGTCCTCTGCAGTCAGTGCATCGGCAGAAATACTGTCAGCAACCAAAGAAGTGATGTTTGAGAGTATTGATGAGAACGTCGCTGCAAAAAGATTTGTCGTGGTGGCGTTTGTAGTAGTCGAATTTTCTACGAGCAAATTTGTGCTACTTGCATTAGTGGTCGAAGCGTTTTGAGCGATGATGGTGTTGGTGGATACTGAAGAAGATGCGGTGATGCTATCTATTGAGAGATTGTTTGCAGATATGTCTCCAGCAGATACGTTATCCACATTCAAATTTCCACTCGCATCAAGCTGAATGTTGCTCGAATTTATAGTGAGTGTTTCGTTGGAGCTTCCGAGCGTGATTGGTCCGCGCGCGGAAAATCCGTTCGATGCGCTCAGTGAGCGGAACGCTCCGCTTTGAGCAATGATTCCTGTTCCCGCTTCAATCCCGCCGCGGACAGAAAGATTTTGCCCGATGCTTGTGTTCCCGCTCGCGGTAATATTACCAATAGTGAGATCACCGGCACCGACGATATCGTGGAGATACGAAGTGCCGGAAACAGAAAGTGACTTTGAAATGCTTGCATCGCCAAAAACAGATATCGAACCATCGATTTCAAGCGACTGCAAAAGATGCGTTGCTCCTTTTACCAAAAGCGTTTTGCCAACTTCGACATTTCCCAAAAGCGACACATCATCTGTCGTGACATTTCCATTTTTTGTAACATAGGCAAGAGTGAAATCAGTCGTACTCGCGCCATTCAAATATTCGGCATTCAAATTCTTGACGAGTGTTGTCGAGTCAACGACGATCGGCGCGATGCCTTGCGCAGCGTAGGATTCAAACTGACTATCAGTCTCAATATGCCCCATAATGGAAACATTGCCGTCTTTATCCAAAAGTAAAATATCATTCGCGTGAGTTCCGGGACGAAAACCGAGCACCGTGTTCGCATTTTTTATGGTGTTGGTAAGCGCCGCCGCAGTGCCGTCAAAAAAGGCAGATGCGAATGGCGTCGGAAAAATGATAAAAAATAAAGCAAGAACAACAGCGGTAATCAAAAGCGAACTCTTTGAGAAGACATTTTGAAATGAGCGGGTAACAATATTTTTCTTTGGCAAAGATGCGGAAGGAAGAGACGATAGTTTTTTATCAAGCAGTAAAGCGATACCTGCCAAAAGATCGGGAGCCGCATCTATGTTTTTATCTGTTGTCGTCTGTGGAGGATTTTTGATTTCAGCTTTTTCTGGTTTAGATGGTTGAGAATTTAGTATATTTATAGATTTTTTGATTGGCTCTGAGACTGAAACTTTTTCTAGAGTAGGAATATGAGGTGTAACAACTTTTATCGGAGAGATGTCGGGTGGATTTTTCTGCTCAGCCTTTTGCGGAAAAAATTGATCTCCCGCTCTTTGAATAAAATGGACATATTCAGGCTTTGGTATAGTCTTGCCTTTTTTGTACTCTTCGATATCGAGAGGCATCGTACGGAGTTTTTTGATTTCAGGATGTTCGAGGGGGTGAGATGAAACGTTTGTCTTTTGTTGGAAGAATTTTTTAATATCATCGCGAGCTACTTCTGGTATTGGAACAAAAGCTACGGGAATATTTTTTTCCAGTTCTTGGTTTGGAGATATATCTTTTGACGGTGAATCAGTGTGGGGACTTGGATCTAATTCTTGTTGCGGCTGAATAGATTCACTGCTACGGGAAATGGCTCCATTTTGTATTTGGGTTCGGAGCATCTGTCTACGCATATATTCCTCAACAGTTTCTTTGTTGGTATACCAGACATTTCCGATCTTCTTGGCAGGAAGTTTTTTCTTTCGAGCAAGAAGACTTAAATACTCGGCACTATAAGGAGTAAGCCGAGCGGCTTCTGACATAGAAAGCCAGGAGTTATTGCCTTCTTGATTTTGAGAGTTAGTATCCAATGTGTTCTTAGTTCTAGTGCCGATACGATATATCGGCTAATGAAAACGATACTAAAATTATAGTCCTCAATAAGAATGATTGTTATCGTTTTTTATGTGGAAAAGTCTTTTTTATAAAATGTATTTTGGACTAAAAATACCTGAATCTGAAAATGATTTTAAT
>DATKHE010000010.1:0-2315 GCA_035510395.1 Minisyncoccota bacterium | reverse complement strand
GACATAAAGTTTCGATTACAGGAAAAGTATGGCAGCAAGTTCCATTTGGTGTCGACAAGGAAACCGAACTTTTAAATTATGAAGAAATAAAAGCCAAAGCCATAGCCGAAAAACCAAAAATGATAATCGCAGGATTTACTGCATATCCGCGCGTCATTGGTTGGAAAAAGTTTCGTGAAATTGCGGATGCCTGCGGAGCGTATTTGATGGTGGATATGTCGCACATTGCGGGACTTGTTGCTGGCGGAGTTTATCCATCACCGTTTCCATATGCAGATGTTGTGACAACGACCGTGCACAAGACGCTCCGTGGTCCGCGCGCAGCTATCATTTTTGCCAAAAAAGACGCTCGGGAAATTTACAAAAAAATAGACAAAGCAGTGTTCCCTGGAATTCAAGGCGGGCCTCATTTGAATCAAATCGCCGCAGTCGCCGTGACGCTCAAAGAGACCCAAACACCCGCGTTTAGAAAATATGCCGAACAAACTATAAAGAACGCCCAGACGCTCTCAAAAGAGCTTCAGAGGCTCGGCTGGAGAGTTGTTTCGGGTGGTACGGACAGCCACTTGCTTCTTGTCGACGTGTGGATGAATGGTACGGGAATCGGGGGCAAAGAAGCATCCGACAGACTCGAGAAAGCGGGCATTATCGTCAACAAAAACGCTATTCCATTTGATACGCGTTCGCCCGTTGATCCGTCAGGAATTCGACTCGGCGCGGCAGGAGAAACAACTCGCGGAAAGAAAGAAAAAGATTTCGTCGCAATCGCACAGAAAATAAATAAAATTTTGAGGGGCTAGTTATTTCAAAATTTTTCTATTTATCAAATCGGGAATGATTTTGTTTCGTATGATTTGAGACACCCGCATATTTTTCTGGTCATTTTTCCCAATCCAATGCAAAAACTTTATTTCTGTTGATGGTGTAGGAATTCCTATGAGTTTTGCGACGTAAAGTTTTATCGAGACATCTTTGTCCGGTTTGCCAGCAGCAACATCAATGTATTCAGCTATGAATTTTAAAGAAGTAAAATCTACTTCGCAATTCAATTCCTCATCAATTTCGTTTTTTAAACATTCTTCTACGCTCATCTCCTGAAATTGTCCGCCAGGCATTATATAGTCAGCCGTGACATTTTGCGGAGATTTTTCACAGACAAGAAATTTAGTTGCATCTTCGTTAAGAACCAAAAGCCCGATTTTGTTATAGAAAGCCATAATTTAAAGTATTGGCTCGCGGCCGTTTCGTTTGAAGAGAAATCCTTCGAGAGAATATTTGTCATAGCCGTAACAAATGAATGCGATGGGGATACCGAAGAGGATCAAATGCGGCCAGACAATTTCGCCGAAATAAATAAGCGAGAGCGTGAGCCAAAACATCAAAAATACTGCAGTGAATCGTATTTCAATGCCGAAAATAAAGAAGAGCCCAATGAGTATTTCTATGATTGCCGCGCCGAGCACGAAGAAATGCGGTTCAAGTCCGAAATAATGCGCGAGGCCGTATGGATGACCTGCGAGCGGAAGTGTGACGGTTTGAAGCGCAAGCCATCCGTGAATAAGCTTTGCATACGCCGATGCATAAATAAGCGCGATACCGAAACAGACGCGCAAGATAAGAAATGCATATGGCGTGATTTTTTTGCCAACCCTTAAAAGTACATCTTTTGTTTTCCCAACATCTCCTTCTATGGCAGAAAAACTGTGCACGCCGAGCAAAAGCATCATCGTTTCTCCAAAATAATTGAGATAGGTCAGCATATACACGCCGTGAAGATATACTGAATAGCCAAATATACAAAGCGATGCCACCGCCGCTATTCGTGTGTATATTCCGAAAATAATCAGAAGTCCGAGAATGATGAGAACTACAGTGATGAATGGTGTGTAAATGCCGTAGGCGGGCGCAATCGGCAATTCCGGTCCGTATGTTGCTTGATAATACGCCGCGGCAAGAAAACTGATACCCATTGTCACGCGCCCGACAAGCGGTGCCCATCGTTTCGTCTTTGCAAAAAATGGGTCAAGCTTATTTTCAAGCCAATGCGAAATTGAAATGAAAAAGATAGTGACAATGGTGAGAATGGTGATGAACGCCCAAAAAGTGAATTGTCCCGCATGAGTCGTGACGATTGCAAACGTAATTGGGGAAGGCGACGCGATGTCAGCTTTTATTTCCGCCGGCGAGAGGACGTAGACTTCGTGCGCGGATGCGGCGATAGGCATCAAAATAGAAAAAGCGAAAAAGACACAGAGCCAAAAGCGTTTATTCATAAAATCATTATATATGTAAAGGGGTTTTTCTAATCACTTGAC
>DATKHE010000009.1:0-2576 GCA_035510395.1 Minisyncoccota bacterium | reverse complement strand
ATACTACATATCTATGGATTTCCCCATAAATAGAGACGACGAAAAAAGACTGATTGCCGGACTTTCAAAAAGAACTGATGCTGAGGCGTTGCGCATCAAGCGTTATTTGGGGATGAATGACCTCTCCCGAACCTCGACAAGTCCGCTGTATACGATTGTTGACCGTGTACGGAAATTGCCTGTACTCAAAGATTTCGACAATATCATAATCCCTGAAATCGTTCCCGCGGACATAAGTTTTGATCTCTTCAATTTTGCCGCTGATCATCCCGCACGAAAAACAACCGATACGTATTACGTAGATGAGAAAAATATTTTGCGTACACACGACACTGTGATGTGGCACTACTATTTGCAATTACCCGAAATCAAAAAGAAAATCGCAGAAAAAAAATCGCTTGGCGTTGTTTGTTACGGCAAAGTCTACCGGAAGGATGAAATAGACCGAAAGCATATGAATATATTTCATCAGTTCGGCGGTCTGTATCTCATACCCGATACAAACGGCACTGTGCCGATAGATGAGCTCAAAAAAGTATTGAGTGATATCGTCGAGGGCCTTTTCGGCAAGGATACGCCATATCGATTCTTGGAAGATACATTTCCTTACACAGATCCGTCGCTTCAGATAGAGGTGCAGGTGCGTGGCGAGTGGCTCGAAATCATGGGCGGTGGAATGCCGCGAAAAGATGTGCTGAAAAATTTCGGTCTCACGGGATACAACGGCTGGGCATTCGGTTTCGGTCTCGAACGGCTCGCAATTATCAGTATGAAGCTCCCTGATATTCGTCTGCTTTGGTCAGAAGATGAAAGAGTCAAAAAACAGCTCAGGCTCGGAAATGTATTTACAGAAGTGAGCAAATATCCGCCGATTACGCGCGATATTTCTTTTGTCGTCGGCAAAGATTTTGCTCCAAACAATTATTTCGACCTCGTGCGAGACATCGTCGGAGACTTGGCTGAAGAAATGGCACTCGTTGATGAATATGAAAATGCCAAAAAATTCGGCGAGGGTAAGAAAAGCTACTCATATCGAATCACCTATCGGGCGCTCGACCGAACACTCACAGATGCGGAAGTAAATATCTTACACAAGAAACTTGAGGAAAAAACAAAAGAAGTTTATAACGCGATGGTGAGGTAATAATTTGACTTCAAAACATATTGAAGTACTATAGATACACCTTCGGTGACAAATGGCAGGTATGTTGCCGTAGGTCGGGAAGCTTTCTTGCCAAGAAAGAAGAACGACCGGTCATAGGTGCCTCCTATCACTCGTGGTTTATCTCCCCATTCGGAGAGACGTCGGGAAAAATCTGATCTCCCCCGGCCCGAAACCCGTATCCTCGGATAGCGCGTCAAAAAATCGCGACAAACGAAGTTTAGACGGGAATCGTATCGCGAGCTAGTAACGACGAGTGGTATCCTATTTCTAGCGTCTCAAATTCTACGGAGTTTGAGACGCTTTTTATTTTCAAGTGAGCCACCTCTCGGGATCGAACCGAGGACCTACTGTTTACAAAACAGTTGCTCTGCCAGCTGAGCTAAGGTGGCGCGCTGTTATTTCTAGCAGTTTATTGGAAAAATATCCAATTATTCTATCTCCGCACCCTGTTCTTTATTTTTCGCTTCATTCATTTGCTTCAAATAAATGGATGCTGATGTATTGCCGTCCAATCGCGGCTTCTCGTGGCGAAGCTTCATATAGAAATGATGAAGATGAAACTGCATCCAATTGATAGTTGCGAGAAGTAGATGAACGAAATGGGTGAATGCTGCATGGAGCCATTTGAAAAAGTTTTGGGCATTCGTCGCGGCAATCAATCCACGACTCCTCTCAAGACCTATGTGCACCTTGTGATCAAGATCGTGCCAGATATCGCGTACGATGAGACCTTTGCCGTGCGCAAGCTCGAGACGCTTGTGAATGATAAGAAAAATCATTCCTGCGCCCGAAAGTACAAATAATGTAAGTGGTACGAACATAAAGTTCATTTACTTTTCCAAAACCCCGTAACGGACGAATCGGACGATTTCAGTTTTCTCACCGAATTTCTGCACGTATGCGTTGATAAGTTCGAGAATCGTCTGGTCGCCGTTTTTGATGAATTTCTGTTCGTGAAGCACACGGTCGGCAAAATATGCCACGAGTTTTCCTTCGAGGATTTTCTCACGCATTTCTTTTGGCTTGTCCAAAACATCTTTTTCAAACACTGACATTGCGAGATCTTTTGCTTCTTTTGTGATATCTTCTCTCTTTATAAATTCTGGACGGAGTGCGACAATATGCATCGCGATATCATATGCGAGCTGTTTGAATTCGGGCGTCTTTGCCACGAAATCAGTTTCGCACGCAAGCTCCACCATAGCGCCTGTGGTGCCTGTCGCGTGGACGTAGGATGCGATAATACCCGCATTGAGCATACGGTCGGATTTCTTTGCCGCCGCATCAGCACCTTTCTTTTTCAAGATGACGATCGCCTTTGCAAAATCGCCTCCTGCTTCTTCGAGCGCCTTTTTGCACTGCATAACAGATACGCCGGTCTCGTCGCGGAGTCTTTTGATAATGTCGGTGG
>DATKHE010000008.1:0-4414 GCA_035510395.1 Minisyncoccota bacterium | reverse complement strand
GGCAAAAAGACGGCGAGAATATCGTATCCAATCTGAATGTAAAGCTCTCTGACGCGCTTCTCGGCGCGGAATATCCTCTCGAGACACTTGATGGAAAAATCCTTTTGAAAATCCCTGAAGGAGTGGTGCACGGCGAAGTATTGCGCATCAAAGACAAAGGCGTACCGAATGGAAAATATCGCGGCGATGCGCTCGTCCAAATCCACATCACGATGCCTCGCAAGCTCTCTCGCGACGCCCGCAAAAAAATTGAGGAGTTGAAGAAAGAAGGTATATAATTACTGTACTTATGGTTACAAAAGAAAAAATTTTAGAGGAGATCAAGCGTACAGCAAAAGAAAACAATGGGGTGCCGTTGGGTACTAGTAGATTCGAACAAGCAACAGGTATAAAGCCTCACGAATGGAGTAAATATTACGCTCGTTTCGGAGATGCTCAAAAAGACGCGGGGTTCTCACCAAACCAGCTTCAAGGTTCATACCCTGAAGATTTTTTAATTGCGAAAATAATTGAGCTAATTAGAAAATTAGGAAAATTTCCAACATCAAGAGAAATTCAAGTAGCAAGAAATAGCGTAAGTGATTTTCCAGACGCTAGTACTTTTCGCCGATTTGGTACAAAAGAACAATTTGTAACAAAAATAGCTGAATATTGTAAAAATAAGGGTGGCTACGATGATGTTATTGGAATATGCAATTTAATTCTTGAGAAAATTCCTACGAAAGATAATTTTAATGATAAGGAGAACAGTAATGTATCGGGAGAAGTGTACCTTTTTAAATCAGGTAAATACTATAAAATCGGTAAAACAATTGACACTGTTCGTCGCGGGACTGAATTACGAATTCAATTGCCCGAAAAAATCGACTTAATACATTCAATCAAAACTGATGACCCAAGTGGAATAGAGGCATACTGGCACAAAAGATTTGATTCAAAACGAATGAACGGTGAATGGTTTGATTTGGGTTCATCAGATGTAAAAGCATTTAAACGTTGGAAACGGATAGATTAAAAAACTAATTAAAAAGATATGAGTAAAGAAGAACATTACCCGCCAATACACGCTAAAGAAAAATTCCACTGTCCGCACTGTGGTGTTTATGCAAAGCAACGCTGGTCACATTTAAGCGCCGTAGGTGATGTGCATACAAATAGGTATTACGATTCAAACATTAAGGGTTTGACTCAGATAAGTAGTAATTTGGTCGAAGAATGGAGTATTTCAATTTGCGAGCATTGTAACGGCATGATTATTTGGAAAGGTAAAACAATAATCTACCCAAAAGAAATTCAGGTAGCTAAGCCAAATACAGATCTCAACGCCGACATTCAAGAAGATTATTTGGAAGCTGCAAATGTTTTGAGCGATTCACCTCGTTCCGCAGCTGCAATTTTGCGATTAGCTCTTCAAAAGCTTTGCAAACAATTAGGGGAAAAAGGTGAAAATATAAATGAGGATATAGCTGCGTTAGTTAAGAAAGGATTAAATCCTACAATACAAAAATCTCTAGATGCTCTTCGTATAACAGGTAATAACGCGGTACATCCCGGTGAACTTGATTTGAAAGAAGATGCCGGACGAGTAATGAAGCTATTTGGACTTGTAAATTTTATTGCTGAAAAAATGCTTACGGAACCAAAAGAAATTAATTCTTTCTATGAAGAACTACCAGAAGGAGCAAAGAAAGCTGTAGAAAAACGAGACAAATGACCCAACAGACAGCTTTAGATTTACTTAAAACCGGTGCAAATATATTCCTGACTGGAGAGCCGGGGTCGGGGAAGAGTTATACGGTGAATACATTTGTGGAGTATTTGCGGGCTCATGGAATAGAGCCCGCTATTACGGCGTCGACGGGCATTGCCGCGACACATATCGGAGGTATGACGATACATTCGTGGTCAGGAATAGGGATCAAGAAAGTTTTGAGTGAGGAAGATTTGGATCAGCTTTCACAGAACGCCCGCCTGACCAAACGCCTGTCAAAGACGCACATACTCATCATTGATGAGATTTCGATGCTTGATGCACAGACGCTCACCGCAGTCGATAATGCCTGCCGTACGCTTCGTCGTCGTGACGAACCATTCGGCGGATTGCAAATCGTATTCGTCGGAGATTTTTTCCAATTGCCTCCGGTTTCAAGACGAGGCGAAGGCGTATCAGAATTCGCATACCTTTCGCCAGCGTGGAAAATGGCAAATCCTCTCGTCTGTTACTTGTCAGAACAGCATCGCCAAGAAGACGAGATATTTCTCCAATTCCTCGCGACCCTCCGCCGAGGCGAGCTTGATGACGATGTACACAATGTCCTCACTTCGCGCAAAGCAGAAAAAAGCGACCTCGGACATCTCACACGCCTCTACACGCACAATATCGATGTCGATAGAGTGAATAACGAGAAGCTCGCGCTCATCGATGGCGCTCCGCGCACATTTGATATGCAGTCGCGCGGACGAGATACGCTCATTACGACGCTCAAAAAAGGATGCCTCTCGCCGGAACGACTCGCGCTCAAAATCGGCGCGCAGGTGATGTTCACCAAAAACAATTTTGAAAATGGATTCGTCAACGGCACGCTCGGCGAAGTCGTGCAATTCACTGCTCACGGCGCGCCCATCGTCAAAACTCGCACGGGATTTCGCATCGAGGTAGAGCCGATGGAGTGGACTATCGCTGACGGCTCGCAGACGCTCGCGACTATCATTCAATACCCTCTGCGCCTCGCGTGGGCTATCACCGTGCATAAAAGTCAGGGTATGACGCTCGACAGCGCGGCGATGGATTTGTCGGAAGCATTTGAATATGGACAGGGCTATGTCGCACTCTCTCGCGTGAAAACATTGAGCGGATTGCATTTGCTCGGATACAATGCGCGAGCTTTAGAGGTACATCCGGAAATCATCAAAAAGGATAGGGAATTCAAATCGGCGAGCGCCGTGGCAGAACAGGCGATTGAAATGGTGTCAGTCGATGAGCGAAAGAGAATCGAGGAAAAATTCATTACTGCCTGCGGAGGACAAATTGAAAAAATGAAAGCAGGGGAAAGAAAAGTCCGCGCAAAGTCAGCGAAAAAAGAAACGACATACGAAATCACACTCAAACATTTGAAAGACGGACTAACGATTGGGGAAATAGCCGATATGCGCGGTGTTACGCGAGGCACGATCATTTCTCACATCGGCGAACTCTATATGAAAGGACTGGTTGAAAAAGATACGGTTCGCAAAATGATTCCTTCTGCTGTCGCTGACAAACTCCCCGACATCCTCAAAGCATTCAAAGACACCGAAGGCGCCAAACTCATCCCTGTCCACGAAAAACTCAAAGGCAAGTACTCCTTTGATGATCTCAAACTCGTCCGTATTCTTCTCTAGCTTCCAGACCCGAAGGGTCACCCTTAAGGCTGAGATGTGAAGGGTGACCCTTCGGGTTCCACAGGTTCCTTGCCGATTGGCGTATTTTAAGTACTATCTAGTTCAGGAACAGTACACATTCACAATTTACCTCAAGGATTTATGAAATCTCCAACATTGGAAGAAATCGAAGTTCTTGAGAATCTTTCTCCGGAACAACGAATCGTTTGGGCAATCAAGACATTCAGCAAAGGGCTCGTGCTGACCACAAGTTTCGGCATTCAATCTGCCATTATGCTTCATATGGCGACCCAATATGTTCCCGGAATCCGCGTGATCTTCATCGACACCGGATATTTGCTTCCCGAAACATATCGTTTTGCAGACGAACTCACGAAGCGGCTGAAACTTAATGTAAAAATCTATCAGCCGCTCATTACTTCCGCGCGACAGGAAGCACTCTATGGTCGCCGGTGGGAAATGGGATCGAAGGAGGTCGAGGATTATCAATTCGACACGAAAATCGAGCCGATGGAACGGGCAATAGCGGAACTCAACGCCACAGCATGGCTCACAGGCCGTCGGCGCGGGCAATCAGAGACGCGCGAGAAGCTTCCAATACTCTTCCTGCAAAAAGGGGTCTGGAAGGTTAACCCGATCGTAGACTGGTCTGCGAAACAGGTTTACGAATACCTCATGCTTCACGGATTGCCATATCATCCGCTTTGGGAAAAAGGATATACCACTGTGGGTGACTGGCACGAGTCCGCTCCTGGAAAGAAAAGAAGGGAATGCGGAATTCACCAGGATTATCAGATTTAAAAGCGGTCCTGATATCAGGGGCGAAAACTCGGAGAGTTTTCGCCCCTTTTTATTATGAGGGAAAAATAGCCAAAATCTGCTAGGATTACGGGATGGCAAACAAAGCCAAAATAGAACCGCGTATGCTCAAGGGATTCAGGGATTTCCTACCTGAAGAGCAGATCGCGCGGCAAAAGATGATGGACATCATACGCAAATCGTATGAGCTTTTCGGCTTCTCACCTCTCGAGAC
>DATKHE010000007.1:0-2667 GCA_035510395.1 Minisyncoccota bacterium | reverse complement strand
AAATATTTCTACTCGCCGAGATCCAGCAATAGTACGAATATGCCCAATAGCTTTTTCAGCATCGAGGCGATTCCCCTCGAAAGATACCTTTATGAATGTGCTAAATGGCGGAAATGAAATTTTTTCGCGCAGTTCAAGCTCATCCCGTAAAAAATCTCCGATATTTCCCTTCATACCGTATTGAATGGCTTTTTGTTCTGGGAAACGGCTTTGGATGAGTAGATTTTTTTCAGCAAGCACGCGGAGCTTCAAAATAAGTGAAAAGACACGTTCATTGATTCGAAAATCAGGCAATGCAAAAAGCGAATCAAGAGAAGCGACTGCGGCTGCCTCGATCGAGTTGTGAATATATGAGAGCGCAAATTCTGTTCCGACGAGAACACTTCCGGGATTTTCCATCCATTGAGTTAGTATCTTTTTTGCACGTAGTGGCGTTGTTGCCGACGTCTTATCAAGACGAAATATTTTCACTCCCGGCATTTTCTGTTTGATTTCTTCTTCAACGCGCTCTGTTCCTATGCCAAGCGGCATCAATCGCCAGCTTCCGCAGGCAAGACATACGGTATCCGTGGGAAAGCGCTTGCTGCATTTGTTGCAAATGAATATACGCTCATCGCCTTTTTTGTAGAGTGTAAGCGCTGCGCTGCAGCGATCGCACGTCAAAGCGGTGCCGCAGTCCTGACACACGGTGTTGCCGGCGAGTCCTTTACGTGTGGCATAAATGAATAGATGCTCATTATTTTCTTTGTTTCTGCGGATGAGTGCTACAAGTTCGTCGGACAATACTGAAAATTGAGGCTTTTCTTTCTGTATTTTTTTCATATCGACGACAGTCTCCTTTGCCGTAGAAAGAGAACGCATTGATGATGGCACGTACTCTCGAATTTCGTGATTCTGTATGCGCAAAAAGGTTTCCGGTCGCATACACATGTCTCCAAATAGTACGTCAGCACCTATCTTTTTTGCATATATTTCTATCAGAGTGCGCATATCGGCAAATGGTCTCGCGATTGTTTTGTATGACCGCGAACTTTCCTCGTCAACGATGATAAGAGAAATATCATTTCGAGGGAGAGACACAAATCCTGCGGTCGCGATGATGAGGAGAGGCTGCGTCGAGCGGGCAATTGTATTCCAGAGAACGATAATTTCTTTTTTTGTTTTTTTGTTATGTATGACAACCGTTCTGTCTTCGATGCCTTTGGTGAGGAACATTTTAATATGTTCTATCTCTTCTGCTGAAGGCAGAATAAAAAGAGTAGAAGAGCTGCGCGCGAGCCGTTCACGGATAATACTTTTGTAGTGAGACATTCTATCCTCCTCATTTTTCTGAAGCGCAAGGATTTCTCTCGGCAATTTGTTTGCGGAAAATACAGGCGCTTCATCAAGTTCACTGTGCGATTCCAAAATGGCTTTTGGTACGAGGGCAGAAAGCATACTGCCCGGACTTGTCGCGAAATAATCGGCGAGAGTGGGCAATATTTCCATAAGAGGTGAGGGAAGTATCTTTCTTGCTTTTTGACTCTCAATCTTTTTGTACGCGAACCCTGCACCGCGGATTTCTGCACGCGCTTTTTCCGCAGATTGACACGTGAGCACAATGCCGAATATTTCCTTTTTTCGCAGAGGAATTTTCACGATTGCGCCCAATTCAGCTTTTTCAGGTGACCAATACGAAAGAAAATCTGCCGGTATTCCGCGGGCAATGGGGATGATAGAAAGGAGATACATAGCGTTAGTGTAAAGCTCAAAGCGTAAAATTCAAAATATGCACAACAAAAAAGCGGACGAATGCTATACACTCGTCCGCTGATATCTTATTCAGACCACTATCATCAAGGCCAGGAGGAAAATGATGAGTCCGATGATGGGGATGACTGGACCGAGAAGTACAATTTTGCATATCTCCCATTCGCTTGTGCCGGAAAAATATATTTCCAGATCGTCCAACCCACCTTTGAAGAATATTCGACTGATGATGAACGATTCGGTCATAACTCCAACCAACAGCCAACCTACAATAACCAGGTAAAGAACATTCATTTGATACCTTTTGTATTTGGGGTTTACTGCTTTTCAGTATATTTACTTTTAAAATCTTGTCAAGAGATATACCGCGATATTTTGTTTTGTTTAGAAAAGATATAGAATAGCCGAATGTCAGAACACTTTTTCAAAATACAGGGTCTTGCGGGCGAAAAAAAGCTCCAAGGCGAAATTTCTGTCGGCGGGGCGAAAAATGCTGCGCTCAAGGTGATGGCGAGCGCTCTTTTGTTTACCGACCACGTGGAAATTACAAATATTCCTGAAATTGAAGATGTGGCGAGAATTGGCGAACTTCTTGAGGGTCTTGGCGCAAAAATCGAATCTTCAAAAAATAAGCGTAAAATTATTTTGCCAGAAAAATTAAAAACAGACCTGCTTCACGAGCCCGCGCAGGCAACACGCTCGTCTATTGTTCTCACGGGCCCGCTTTTGGCGCGAATGGGCAGGGTGTCATTTCCAAATCCCGGAGGATGCAATTTCGGCAATCGTCCGATAGATTTATTTTTGGAAGGATTTAGAAAAATGGGCGCAGTTATAAAAGAAGAAGGCGAAAGTTATGTTGCAACAGCGCCGAATGGGCTCATCGGCACGGAATTTTTCTTCAAAGTGCAAAGTCATACG
>DATKHE010000006.1:0-2090 GCA_035510395.1 Minisyncoccota bacterium | reverse complement strand
GTATAGACGGAGGTTCCATGAGTTATATCGGAAGATTTGTAGGAGCATCTGCGCGTTTTGAAGGTATGCGCTGAAGCCCGGGGGTTGCCGATACAGAACCGGGGAAATGATATATCGTCGCCAATTCTTCGGTATTGAGAACAAGAGGCTGGCTCATAAATGGCGGATGAAAATATGCCCGCTGTTTGTACGCTACGAGTACCTCACTTGAAAGTGCGTTGCGCCGTATATTTTTATAATCTTTCCAAGGATCTCCAAATTGTGCCATCCATTTATCCCCATTTGGCTTGAAACCATTCAAATGCTCGGTATTGAAATGCTTGAAACTGGAAATAATTCCCCCAATACCGAATGGGGTATCGAATGTCGCCCTCGGAGAGATATATATCGCACGGATACCGACATCAAACGCGGGCTTGGTAATGCTCCTGCTCAAAGCATCGAGAAGATCATTGTCTGCCGGCGACATCGTAGGCTTTTTTGACATACCCGTTTCTTCATCTTCTTCCCCAGTGACTTTCGTTTTTGGATTGCGTTTCATAATTTCGTTTATAAGTTTTTCTGCTCCGTCTTTCCAAAGATCAGTCTTCTTAAATAAATGATTGGGCTTTATTTGATCTTTTTTGTGCGCGCGGACAATCATCTGAATCCATACTTGTTGATCTGCCTTCACGCTCCCGAGCCATTCAAGCATCGGCGTCATCGGGTCGACCTTGAATTCTTCTTTTGGATCTTTATCTAATCCAAAATCAACGTATGTTTTTATCGGATATGCGTTGTCTTTGGTGAACATCATTTCACAGGCAAACACTTTTAGCTTTTCAGGGTCAAAGAAAACATCTTTCGTATAATCGGGAACCTCGTGTACCCCAACTCCGGGAAATTGAGAATAGAGAGCGGACATAAGACCATCCATACGCCGCGCTTCGAGCCATATCAGAAATTTTACCTGCCCTGCCAAAGATATAAGTTCAAGAGAATATTGAGGACGCATTTCCCCCTTCCAATATTGTGCAAAGTTACTGCCATCCGCCGTATTATGAATGGCGTTCAAAACAAGCTCCATAGCCGCCGGAGATTTCATCGTTTCTTGAGGCAGTCTTATTTCAACGAGTGTCTTCGGAACACTCAAAATCCATGCTATTCTGATATATCGCACCCACAGATCCCACGCAAACTCCCATAAAATAAGCGGAATCCAAATTGGTGCAAGAAACCAAAGCCAATTGAGTGTCGGCGGAATAACCGCTTGAGTTGTAAATGTAATAAGGGCGGCAAGCATAGGGATAATCATACTAAAGTTCTCGACAATAAAAAACCCTCCGCCGCGGCGGAGGGTTTTCCATTCTAACCGGCTATGTGATACTTTCCTTCTTTGTCTTTTTTGAAGAATTTTTGATTCTGGAGATTTACGATAATCGTATTTTCCTTTACATAGCGTTCTTTGAGCACTTTATCAATTACTTCTTTTTTGGTGAGCGGACCATTTTTCTCAAGGATCTTCTTTATAACATCCTTGACCACCCCCGGCATATATCCCCATTCAGAAAGCGCGTAGAGCCCGCGACCAACGAGCACGAATCGTTTGTCTTTGATTAGTTCATTGTGAGTCGTCGCGATGTGTGCCTTTTTGTTAAAAAGTTTTTCAATCTGCTTTGCTACTTCGCTAAAATGAATCGGTGAGCCGTGTTTACGAACAACGAGAAACGCATAGTCCTTGATTCCCTTAGCTTTAATATTCGGCGAATGCGCCACGCCCCATTCCCCAAGCGGATTTTTGCCTATGGTTTTTGACATACCGAGCCAGCGCTTCAAAATTTCTTCGTCTTTATAATTTTCATTTATATCTTCGAGATGCTTCAGGAATGTCTCAATCATTTCGGATTCGGGAATAATATCTTCATCCTTCAAGCCTTTGTACAATTTTTGAAGCGCATCTTCGATTTTCTTTGCGTGCGCATCATCCGTGTGCCATCGATGAAAGAAAAAGTCGTCTTCCTTTGTGCGCTTGAATGCGCGTCCGAGTACGAGGAGAAAATAGACCTGATTCTGCGTGCTCTTGTCCTTTGAAACGCTGTCCAAAAGATCCT
>DATKHE010000005.1:0-4301 GCA_035510395.1 Minisyncoccota bacterium | reverse complement strand
AGATCCTGAAAGCGGCTGAACATTCACGTGCCACTCATTTTCATTTAATTTGAAGGCGGTAAGCGCGCGTTCACGACAAAGCGATTCTATTTTGTCGACGATTTCATTTCCTCCGTAATATCGCGCGCCCGGATATCCTTCGGCATATTTATTTGTCAAAACCGATCCAAGCGCTTCCAAAATATCATCAGAGACATAATTTTCCGACGCGATGAGATTGATAACGCTTTTCTGCCGTTTGGTTTCTGCTTGTATGAGTTTCTGAATTTCTTTGTCCTTCATTTTTCTTTTTCAATTACTTTCTGTCTTTTTCATTGAAGCCTCCGGCGACTGTCATCTCTGCTTTCAAAAATGGGTGCGGGTCATATGCTTCCAATGTCACCATTTCCGGTCTGAAACTCTTCAAATCCTTGATGTCATCGCTCAAAACCAAACGAGGAAAAGCTTTCGGCTCGCGAGTTAATTGTTCTTTTACCTGCTCAATATGATTTTCGTAAATATGAGCGTCTCCAAGTGTGTGAATAAATTCTCCCGGTTCATAGCCGGCAATTTTAGCGATAATCATCGTGAGCGCGGCATAACTTGCGATATTGAACGGCACACCGAGAAACATATCGCAGCTGCGCTGATACAAGAGACATGAGAGCTTGCCTCCAGAAACATTGAAATGAAAGAGGATGTGGCACAAAGGAAAAGCCAGTGCTTCCCCTGGTTTTGCCATTGCATAAAGAAATTGAGGATTCCACGCAGAAAGTACGGCGTGTTTTCTTTCAGGAAAATTCTTCAACGTATCAATCACCCATGCGAGCTGATCTATTTTTCTGCCATCAGCTGCCGGCCATGCGCGCCATTGCTCGCCGTAGATTCGCGGCAGTTCGCCGTGCATTTGTGCAAAATTATCATCAATTTTTATTTTTTCAACGAATTCTTCCTTTGATAGATTCGGCAATTCTCCTTTATCGGCTTTCGCCTTGTATATTTTGTACGGGTAATCGTTCCAAATCGGCACCTTGTGATCGACGAGATATTTTATATTCGTCTGTCCCGACATAAACCAATATAATTCGTGCATAATGCTGTTCCATGGGACTTTTTTTGTCGTCAAAAGCGGAAAGCCTTTTGAAAGGTCAAAGCGCATCTGCCTGCCGAAAACACTCGTGAGTCCAATGCCCGTATTGTGGTCATGCTTTGTTACGCCGTTATCCAAAATGTCCTGGAGCACATCAAGATATTGATATTCCGGATGGCGTGCTGTTTTTGATGATGAATTGTTTTCTTTCATGGCAAATTTATTTTTTCTTTTTCTTTGCAGCTTTGATTGCCCTGCTTTTGCCTGCTTCTTTTTCTTTTGGATCAACAAAATGCTGCCAGTCACGTCCATGATATCTGCCCGTAGTTTTATAATCCTTGAGCGGTCTATTTGATAATGTCGAAAAAAGAATCTGACCGATAGGCATATTGGGTCTTAGAATTATCGGAATGTGATTGAGATTGCACAATTCAAACGTGATGTTGAGAAAATGACCAGGATTGATAATTCCTGCAGTATTGTGAATGATGAGACCGATGCGAGCCAAGCTACTTTTGCCCGAAAGGTGCACGAGATATTTATCGGAACCAAAATAATCAACCGATGTCCCCAAGACGCTTACGCCAGGATGGAGAACAAAGGTTCCATCTGATTCCACAAGAACCTCTGTCGTCTTAGGAAAAATCTTTTTAACGGGGTCTACGGCCATGGTCGCCTCTGAATTTGTCAGAATAAATTTATTCCCGAGCAAAATATCATAACTTGCCGGTTGAAGGCGTGATTCATCAAAATCACTGATGATAATCTCATTATTTTTAAGTGCCTTTTTTATGTCGCCATCGGAAAGATACATAGGAGTGATATTAATGTATAACAAAAGTCCTGTCCGTTCCATAATACTTCCCCCAGTTCTGATTGTAATGAGCAAACATTCTTTCAAGACGTTCTTGAGGAAGCTCTTCGACTCCCAATTCTTTCATAACCGAGAGAAGAGCTTTTCTCGCGTCTTCAAGAACATCTTCGGAAGAAACTGTTTTCTCAAATTCCGCAAGATACCCGTATCCGGCATTTTTATCAAAACAGACATGCATATCTCCGCTTTCATATTCTTCTCGTTCGCGAGACCATTTTGCCTGATACGTCGCGCCCGAATCAAGAATCATTGTGTCGAGTTCAGAAAGTGTTTTTGGGACAACAATTTCAAACTCAACTCTTTTCACGCCATTTGAACTCGTATCATCTCCTACCGACGCTTTGATGATAAAGATGACCTTGCCATCGGCATCCCGCGTTCGTATCGATACTTTTTTTCCGTAGCTTAATACATTTTTAAAAGCGTCCTTTTTTTCAACGGGAACAAACGGTGAGAGCTTTTGTCCAAGCAAAGACACGTCAGGCGGGGTATTAAAATAATGATTGAGCTGCCTGCCTTGGTCGACAAGTTTTACGTTCGGATACGCTTTTTTGAGCCCTTGCTTGAGCTTTTCTGCATTTTCATACGAGCCCAAGAGAGTTTTTATTTCCACTTCGTACTGTTGCTTCATAATGATTTTATTTAGAGTATGCATACAGTATAATCGTGATGCACGCATTTTCACAGCAGACAAAAGTTTGATTTTAATTCATTATGAAAACATTCATTATCGCCGCTCTCACCGCCGATGGCTATATCGCTCAAAACGAAAAACATGCCGCTTTTTGGACAAGCAAAGACGACAAAAAACGCTTTGTTGAGCTGACCAAACAGGCCGGCGTGGTTGTCATGGGTTCCATCACTTTTTCAACATTGCCCAAACCGCTCAAAGAAAGAATCAATATCGTCTATTCCCGCTCAAAGACATTTGAAGGCGCTGAAACAACTCAAAAACCGCCGGCTGAATTAATCAAAGAATTGGAATCACGAGGACTCAAAGAGGTTGCTATTTGCGGAGGGGCAAAGATTTATTCGATGTTTATGAAAGCGAATGTTGTTGATTATTTATATCTGACGATCGAACCGGTTATGTTTGGAAATGGGATTCGGCTTTTTGATCAAGATATGCTTCATCGCCTCAAACTCGAAAATGTCTTTCACACGGAAAATGGGACCGTGATGCTCGAATACAAAGTTGAATATTCTGATGAGAATATGGTCTTGAAATGACGGTCTGAAGACAGTAGTTGCTCACAAAGATGAACAAAAAAGCCAGGAGAAGATTCTCTCCCGGCTTGCTTTCAATCTGTTCCTATCGGTTCTGCTTCCGCTTGTTCCCGCTGTTTTTGTTCAATTTTTTTCATCGCATCTATTTGGGGTTTGAAATGATCAAGCGCCTTTTCCACCAATGGTATGCCGTCTCGCATAAGGGAATGGAGATTGCCATAGCGCTCGAATAAAGATATACCAGGATTTCTTTTGACAAGACCTGTGATTGTCTCAGAAACATGTACATCTCTACTGGCAAGAACGAGAGCTGATGATTTGAAACATTCGAGCCGAAGGGTGAAAAGTGCCCCCACAATTGTAGATGAGCATTCTGGAAGAAAAATAACCAGATGCGACCGCTCCATACATTCCCTTTCCAATTCATATGGATCGCGACCAGCCACATTATTTCTTTTGAGAAAATCAAGAACTCGGCAATTTGGCAATTCGGAAACAAAATCCTGAAAACGATTCATTTCGTCCCCGAGCCACATTGGAGCGCCCTTGAGTGGTCTTACAACACAAAGTTTCGTGAAATTTTTATTCATAAGAAGAACAATCCTTTCTCGGGTATAATTGTACGCCTTGCACGAAAAAATACAAGATATATTTTCTGGTAACAAAAGCGCCGACCGCATTTATATGCGGTCGGCGCTTTTTCTAATTTTCTTTATTTCACCTCCACACCCATCGAGCGGGCACTCCCCTCAATGATTTTCATCGCGGCTTCTATACTGCCTGCATTGAGGTCTGCCATTTTCTTCTCTGCAATCTGTTTTACCTGTGCTTTTGTGAGCGTGCCGACTTTAGTTGTATTTGGAGTTCCTGACCCTGATTCTTTCCCGAGCGCTTTCAAAATCATTTTGGTTGCTGGTTCGGTCTTGTAGGTCATTTTGTATGTTCGATCATCAAAGACCTCAATCACCGTAGGTACCGTCTCGCCGGCACGCGCTTTTGTCTCGTCATTGAAACGCTTTACGAATTCACCAATGTTTATACCTGCACCTCCGAGCGCAGGACCAAGAGCCTGTCCCGGGACAGCTTTTCCTCCTGGAATCTGAAGCTTGAGCATTTTTACTACTTTTTTTG
>DATKHE010000004.1:0-3295 GCA_035510395.1 Minisyncoccota bacterium | reverse complement strand
CATATATATGTATGTCAGCTGGCTTGATGCCAAATTCCTTCGCGTATCGGGTCCTTTTCTCATCGGGAAGCTCTGAGAGTCCTTTTTTGAGCGCCTTTTGCGAGAATTCATCAATTTCCGAGAGCTTGAGCTTTGGCAAATCAGGATCTGGGAAGTAGCGATAGTCGTGAGAATCCTCTTTCTTTCGCTGGGAGAAGGTTTTGCCCGTATTTTCATCCCATCCGCGCGTTTCCTGCACGATTTTCTCGCCTCTTTCGAGCAATTCAGTATGGCGCTTGATTTCGTATGCAATCGCTCGTTCAGCAGCTTTGAATGAGTTGAGATTTTTTACCTCCACCTTAGTACCAAGTTTTGGTTTCTTTTCCGCGTCAGTCCGCGTATTGTCCGCGCTGGTCTGCGTATCTCCATCGACTGCGATGGAGATGTTTGCCTCGACTCGCATCTCGCCTTTTTCCATATTTGCTTCGGATGCGCCAAGATACCGCAGAAGCAATTGAAGTTCGCGCGCAAAATTCCCCGCCTGTTCCGCTGAATGAATGACCGGCTCCGTAACGAGCTCCATGAGTGGCACTCCCGCGCGATTAAAATTTAAAAAAGATTCGCCATACGCATTTCTCTCTCTTTCTGAGACTTCATCCGCAGTTCCCACACTATCATAAGACCATACGACATGGGCTGAGCTCGCCGTATCTTCTTCCAAATGCACGCGAGTGATTTTCACTCCCGCGAGCTCACCGCCTTTGATGAGCGGATATTTGTACTGCGAAATTTGATAGCCCTTTGGAATGTCAGGATAAAAATAATTTTTTCTGTCGAATTCAGAATAATCCGCGAGCTCTCCTCCGAGTGCGACGCCGACGCGAAGCACATGTTTGACCGCCGCTTTATTTATCACCGGCAATGTTCCCGGATGTCCCATACAAATAGGACAGACATTTACATTCGGCCGCGTCTCGTCCGCATCATTTTTTGAATCGCAAAACATTTTCGTCTGCGTTTTCAGCTCCGCGTGTATTTCAAGTCCGATAGTAGGTTTATAAGTTTTCATTTATTTAATTAACTCTATTCGTTGAAGTTCCTTTGAAAAAGTTTTCGATGTTGCTGATGAATGTTTGTTGTTTGTTAGCTCTCGCTTCATCAGTAATGTATGCGATTGGCGGATAGACAATACAATTTTTGAATTTGATTAGAGATTTTACATCTTCATCTTTCATTTGGTCAGAGTGGTCGAGAATAAATGTCATATCATTTTTGGCCAAACGCTCGGTCAATGCTTTTAAATTAACTATTTCCATCGGTGCAGTATTTATCACTACAGCGCCTGATTTGAGCAATTTAAATTTTTTGGCATCAAAGAAATTTTCGGTGTCTTTCGTTTCAGCAAGATTAATAGAAACAAAATCTGCTTCTTTCAATAAAGTATCAAGTTCTTGATATTTAATTCCCTGCTTCTCAAAAACACTTTTCTTACTCCGAGACCAATACGAGACATTAGCGCCAAAACCTTGGGCAATTTCCGCAACTCTTCCTCCTATATTTCCGAGACCAATAACGCCAAACTTCTTTCCCTTAATCTCTGTAGCTTTAATCCCCACTTCGGAATAGTTTCCAGCGTGAGCTCGTGATTTACCCTCGCCTAATGCCCTTATATGTTCAAGAATGGCGGCAATAGTGAATTCAGCAACTCCTTCCGTACTATATCCTCCAAGATTGCAAACGGGTATGTTTTTCTTTTTGGCATAATCAACATCAATTTTTCCGTAGGCCGTAGCAAGGGTTCCTATATATTTCAAATTTTTTGCTAAATCGATATGTCTTTTGTTTATCTCAATACCAAATCCCGTAAGAATACAATCTGTGTCAGAAAGTTCTTTTTCAATATCACTACTATCTTTGGAAAGAGAAATGACTTTATCAGCAAGCCCTTTGAGCTCCTTCCAATACTTTTCATCTAAGCTAGCAGTACTAATCCCGATGGTAAGAATTTTCTTGAATTTCATGTCCTTACATTATAACAAAGATTAATTACATCCCGCGGAGCATCTTCACCACATCATCTTTCAAATCCTTTACTTGCTCATCGTTGATGATGGAAACATAGAAAACATCTTTGTTTAACTTTTTGGCTTCCTTTATTTTTGTTTTGAGGGTTTTTTCATCCACGAGGTCAGTTTTGGTGAGAACGATGATTTCTTTTTTGTCTTCGAGACCTTGGCCAAAAGTTTCGAGCTCCTTACGAATTGTTTTGTACGCCTTTTTGATGTCTTCGTTTTCAAGCGAAATACAGTGAATAATCATTTTCGTTCGCGAGATGTGGCGGAGGAATTTAAATCCGAGACCTTTGCCTTCTGATGCACCTTCGATAAGTCCTGGAATATCAGCGAGAACAAATCCGTAAAGCGCGCCGAGATTTGGTTCAAGCGTGGTGAATTGATACGCGCCGATTTTTGCCGTGGCATTTGTCAAAACATTGAGGAGCGATGATTTGCCCGCATTTGGAAATCCTGCAAATCCTGCATCAACGCGAAGTTTGAGCTCAATATTAAAATCCGCTTCGTCGCCCGGCTTGCCTCCTGTCGTTTGCATCGGACGAATATTTGTTGATGCTTTGAAGTGTTCATTTCCAAACCCTCCCCAACCGCCCGTGAGAATTTTTATTTTTTCGCCGTCTTTCAGGAGCTCGTATTTTTCATTGGTCGTTAGGTTTGTGACGACCGCGCCAACAGGAAGCTTGATAGTCACATCCACCCCGCCGCGTCCATCTCGAGTATTTTTTGAGCCGTGTCTGCCGTCTTCAGCTTCGATTACTTTGGTATTTCGATACTGCGCGAGCACACCAATGTCGCGAATGGCCTCTATATATACGTCGCCGCCCTTGCCGCCATTGCCGCCTGAAGGACCCATGAACTCCTTGCCTTTCTCGTGCAGCCAGCGGACCACACCATCACCGCCCTTGCCGGCCTTTATATGAAATGATACTTCGTCTACGAATGCCATAGAGATACAACTTACCTCAAAATGCCTACAAATACAAAGAAAAAGGGCGTTTACCGTAGTAAACGCCCTTTTCGGAAATGTTGGTTTAGTTGAAGTCGCCCATAAGTTCTCCTTTTGTTAAAGGTGAAGAAGTTGAAGGTTATGTTTAATTAGGGTTCGTCCATACATCCTCCTTTGGTTGAATGAAGAACAATACCCTTTCATTATACAAAATTAATGCTCAACCGCAATTTGTGCCAATCGTATCGCACCTTCTTTTGATTTCGCCGCTGCAACAAAAAGTTTGAGATGACAGAAT
>DATKHE010000003.1:0-6136 GCA_035510395.1 Minisyncoccota bacterium | reverse complement strand
CGCGACTCTGTCCGCGACAGAAAGATTGTCTTTCTTGCGAAGCTCTTGAACCGCGCGCAAAAATTCTCGAAATACCCCCTCCTCTCTGAGTTCAGGTGTGATGTTTGTATCCAGAATAATTTCTTCTTGCATATCTGCATACACAACTGATTTCACATTCAATTCGTCTTTTATAAGCCCAAGAAATTCATTTTCAAGTTTTGATTTTTGCTTTTTAAGCGTTGCGCTCGTGAGCGGCTGGCGAACTTTGATATTCGCTTTCGCGCGTATCTCAAGCCCAAGTGTTACAATTTTTCTGACTTCCTTCATATCTTCTATTAGTTTTGCACTTTGATCTTTGAATTTTGCATTTTCTTTCGGCCACTCTTGCATATGCACACTCTCTTTGTCTCGTGTCACGTTGAAATAAAGATGCTCGGCATAAAAAGGTGTAAACGGCGCCATTATTTTTGAGAGTTCCTGCAAAACAAATCGCGTTGTATTGAGCGCGGCGTTTTTGTCCTCCATATCATCTGACTTGAACCTATCGCGTGAACGGCGCAGATACCAGTTGGACACATCATCAACAAAATCCATGATTGGGCGCGATGCTTTATCAAGTTCGTATGTTTCAAGACCGCTCGTCACTTCCCGAATCGTCTGATTGAGTCTCGCGATAATCCATTGATCCAAGACATTTCCTGAGTTTTGAATTTTGAGTTTTGAATTTTGAGTTTCATCCGCATACGTTTCGTAAAAAACTAAAACATTATCAAGACGCTGAAGTAATTTCTTTGATACTTCATCCACTCCCTTTTCAGAAAAGGCGACATCTTCAGCGCGCACGGATGGAGATGACGCGAGAAAATAGCGAAGCGAGTCAGCGCCGTATTTGTCTACGGTTGGCATAAGAGGAGGAAAGTTGTTCTTCGATTTGGACATTTTCTGTCCGTCTTCTGCCAAAATAAGACCGTTCACAATGACATTCTTGTACGGCGTTTTTCCAAAGAGTCCAACACCGAGTACGAGCATCGAATAAAACCATCCGCGCGTTTGATCGAGCCCTTCGGCGATAAAATCTGCTGGGAAACCTTTTGCTCCAAACCATTTCTTTGGATTAAATTCGGTTTTATCGTGCGGATAATGCACTTCGGCAAACGGCATCGATCCTGATTCAAACCAGCAGTCGAATACCTCCGGCACGCGCTTCATTTTGCCTCCGCAGATACAATCGAGCTCAATGTGATCGATATATGGTCGGTGAAAATCTGTTTTGAAATCTTTATCATGAGGAAGCGGGACGAACTTAATCTCTTTGTATGCGCCATTCGTTAAAAACATTTCACGATGAGTCAGTTTCTCATGTTCGATTCCCTCAACTCCGCAAAAAAGAGTAAAGAGTGGCTCATCATGACTTACGATGAGAATAGTTTTATCCTCATATTTTTGATCAAGATCGTAAAGCGCGGAAAGAACCCTTTTTCTTACGTCGAAAAGCGTCTCGCCGCCAACGGGCGCTTTGGTAAATCTGTTTTGATATGAACCGATAAAGTGCTTGTAATCGCTCCATAATTTTCCATCAAATATTCCCACATTGAATTCTCCGAGCCGCGTATCATATGTTATTTTTTCTTTTCCTATATCGATAGTTTTCGCAACTATCTCTGCTGTTTCTCTCGTACGAACGAAAGGCGATGAAATGATCATATCTATTTTTTCACCTCTGAGTTTCATTCCTGACACTTTTGCCTGCTCACGCCCTTTTTGAGTCAAAGGATGCGGATTGGAAGCTCGCACACTCACGATACCAGTGACATTATTTTCTGCTTCAGCATGACGCATCAATATATATCTGTTTCTCGGCTTTGTGTTTTTACGGATTTCATCGAGCGAGCCAATAGCCTTCATGCTTTTGCATGTTTCACATTTCCAAATTGGAATTGGCGCACCCCAAAATCGCGAACGTGAAATAGCCCAGTCGCGGGCATCCTCAAGCCAATTTCCAAAGCGATATTTACCAACATTTTCAGGAACCCAACTAACTGTATTATTTTCAGAGACGAGTTTATCTTTTATGTCGGTAACTTTTACAAACCACGAGCTCGTCGCGTAATTGAGAAGCGGCGTATCGCAGCGCCAACAATGCGGATATGGATGCGTGATTTTTTTCTTGTCGAAATATGAGCCGTGAACTTGTAAATATTTGATGATAGCAATATCAGTGCCGAGACGAACTTTTTCATCATCGCTTTTCGGCTTTACATCCATTCCCGCAAACTCTTTCATCTCTGATTTGAATTTTCCATCCATTCCAACGTGTTGAATAAACGGCAGATTTTCTTTCTGCCCAAGTTTCATATCTTCCTCGCCGAACGCAGGAGCAATATGGACAATTCCCGTCCCTTCATCCGTCTTCACAAAATCCGCAGCATATACTTTCCAGCCATTTTCAAAACCTGTAACAAACCCTCTAAATATCCCTGATGGATTCTCAGAAGCAATTGGGGATTTATTTTTAGAGTAGTAATCAAAAATAGGTTTATATTTTTTACCAATAAGATGCATTCCAGGAGCAGTTTTTACAATTTCGTATTTTTTATCAGCAAAAACTTCAGAGACTCTATCTTCTGCCACAACATACGTAGCAGGAAACACATCACTATCTGCACGATATGTTACATATGAATATGAAATATTTGCACCAACCGCCAAAGCCACATTCCCTGGCAGAGTCCACGGAGTTGTCGTCCACGCAATCAAAAATGTATTCGGTTCATCAACGAGTTCAAATTTCACATATACAGAAATATCGCTCACATCTTTGTATCCTTGAGTTACTTCAAAGTTTGAAAGCGTTGTCCCGCAATGCGGACAAATCTGCATCGTCTTGTAGCCTTCGTAGACAAGTCCTTTGTCGTAGAGCGCCTTGAATGCCCACCAGACGGATTCGGTGTATGACGAATCCATCGTACGATAATCATTTTCCATATCCACCCATCGTCCGATGCGCGGAATTATTTTTTTCCATTCATCTGCGTAGCGAAGCACCGTCCCGCGTGCAGCTTCATTGAATTTTTCGATACCGTACTGTTCAATATCTTTTTTGTTCTTGAGTCCGAGTTCTTTTTCTATGAGATTTTCTACCGGCAATCCGTGACAATCCCAGCCCCAACGGCGGCGGACGTGATACCCCTGCATCGTTTTGTATCGCGGAATAATATCTTTGATTGTTGTCGGCAAAAGGTGGCCAAAATGAGGCAAACCTGTCGCAAATGGCGGACCATCATAAAAGACGAATTCACCAAGTGGTGAAGGCTTTTCAAGCGATTTCTTGAATGTGTCGTCTTTGTCCCAAAACTTCAGAACTTTCTCCTCTATTTCGACGAGTTTGGTTTTTGGCTGTGCTTCCATAGAAATGCATTCTACTAAAAATCCGCCCCGAGCGCACTTCTCAAAACAAAAGCGGCGCGTTCTGAACGCGCCGCAGATTTTGGAGTCAGGCAGAGTTAAGCGACAACGAGAGGTCTAATCCGTTTATAGGATTGAAGAGTGCCCGCCACCGAACCAACAGGAGCACAATCCATGCAGCCACACCCCACCAAGACAAGAGGTTCTTTGGAACGGACAAGCACCCCATCTTTCTCTGCAATTGTCGGATCTGCCGGAGTAAGCAATGTGATTGGATCGCCCGGACCGATGACACCATCGCAGACAGGGCACCTGACGAGGTTATTGTTAGCCCACTCTTGGGCAGATCCCCATATCGCAGCTGCATATCCGACAACCCCTACAACATGGGGTTTGCCCCACAATGTGACTGTGACTTCACGAGGCTCGGAAGCAAGGCGAATCTTTGGTGGAGTAGCAGGGGGTGAAACTGCAGGTAATTGGACACTCTTCCTTCGACGAGGAAAAATCCTTCGGAATCTATCTAGGACATTACCTATATTCATTGTAAAACCTTCTTTGATTGTTTGAGAACTGTTTCAATTCTGATACTAACCGCCTGTACATAAAAAGTCAACGTATATTTCAAATAAAAAGCCGCTAACACAAAGTCAGCGGCTGGCTTCCAGGAGTGCTACTGTAGGAGTCCAGTTATTTATGTACACTCGTGTGTTTTCTATCAAGACGTGCGGTTGAGAATCATCGAATGAGTCAATAAAGACATCAAACGTAGACTGATCATTCCTCGCAAGACAGAGAAAAAATATCCTGCCATTTTTCCCACGCACGGGAAAATAGTGGGGCAAAATACTTTCATCGAATATTCCCTGATTCTTTTTGTTTTTTGGAATTTTCGGGATTGGATGCCTTTTGATGAGCATACAAACCTGCCTCGGAGAGAAGAAACAACGATTTTTTATTATCAGATCCTCAACATCTTTTGATTGACAGTTCTCCATACCGATAATAATTTTCAGGAAATTAGAAACGGTAAGTGATCGATCTGTCGTTCCGTACATTGTCGCCATGGAAGACTCGGTTTCTGGAATCAATTCAGGAAGCAGGTTGTATACCTGCGGATGTATCAAATCGAAGATTCTTTCTTGCCCGTTGATACCCTTGTGAGAAAAACAAAGAGACAAAAAATCTGTTCCGACGACTGCCTCACAAGAATATGTTTCAAGAAACTTAATTTCTTTGGAGACTAAAGTAGATGTATTCATGAGTGGAATGTGCATTCATCCACCACCCTACCACACACCATACAAAAATCACATTTTCTCGGGGACGTTGATGCCGAGAATGAAAAGACCATTTTCTATCACCGTTGCAAGAGCTGATGCAAGAGCAACACGATATGGAGAGTACGGATCGCTTGCGTCTATGATTTTTGTTTGAGCATAGTAGGTATTAAAATCAGATGCAAGATCTATGAGATAAGAGACGAGAATGTGTGGCGCGCGCGTATCTGCCGCGCGCGCCACAATGTGCGGAAATCGTGTGAGCTTCCTTTCAAAACCGGCAATATTTTCATTAGGATTTTTCACCGACACTTTTATTCCCTCTTTCTTGGCTTTTTCAATAACTGATTTTGCTCTGACGACTGCGTACTGAAGATACGGACCCGAATCGCCTTTGAGATTGAGCACTTCTTCCCAGTCAAAAATAATGTCCTGATTGCTTTGGCGTTTGAGATCGTTCAGTTTTATAGCTCCTATTCCTACAACATCGGCACTTTCCGGATTTATAACTTTTGCGCGACTGACTGCTTCATCAAGAACTTCTTCAAGCCATACCGCGTTTCCTTTCCTCGTACTCATATTGCCTTCTTTTGAACGGTATAATCCGTGAGAAATATGGATGCGCTGAGCATCGGTAAACCAGCCGAGCATTTTCTCGATTTCAAAAAGTTGTTTGAAGTAGAGCGACTGCTCGTTTCCTGTTTCATTTATGACCACAATATCTTTTCCGTATTTTTTCAAACGCCACATATCAGTCGCCAAATCTCGCGTCGCATAGAGCGTTGCTCCATCGCTTTTCTTGATCATAAGCGGCGGATATTTTTCGACATCGAAAAATACAAGCTCTGCTCCCTCACTTTTCTTGAGCAAATGTTTATCTTCCAAGACTTTTACCACCTTAGGAACATATGATTCATAAAAATGCTCGCCTTGTTCGGTATCAAATTTCTGAATATTGAGCCGTTTGTAAATGCTTTCAAAATAAGCCTCCGATATGGCGACGATTTTTTTGTAGAGCGTGACGGATTCTTTGTCTCCCTTTTCGAGAGATACGAATGCTTCGCGAGCATCTTCTTCAAGCGACAGATCAGTCTCAGCTTCAGCGTGGAATCGAACATATAAATCCACAAGATATTTCATCTTGTTCGCTGCTTCGTCGAGTTCGGCGACACTTCCCCATTTCTTTATTGCGACGATTTGTTTGCCGAATTGCGTGCCCCAATCGCCTAAATGATTGTCACGAATGACTTTGTATCCGGAAAATTCCAAAAGATTTGCGACGGAATCGCCGATAATCGTCGAACGAAGATGTCCGATAGTAAAAGGTTTTGCAATATTCGGCGAGGAATATTCCACGAGAACTTTTTTTCCTTTGCCGATTTTATTTGAGCCGAATTTTTCGTCTGCTTTCAAAATTTCCTTCACACTATCCGCGAAAAATTCGCGAGACAAATAAAAGTTTATGAATC
>DATKHE010000002.1:0-2393 GCA_035510395.1 Minisyncoccota bacterium | reverse complement strand
GTATAATACAGCGTATCTTATGAAGTTTATAGTCGGCATTGATGAGGTTGGGAGAGGTCCTATTGCGGGACCGGTGACTATCGGTATGTGTATCGCACCGATTGATTTTGATTTTTCTCATTTTGCAAAAATTAAAGATTCAAAAAAATTGTCGGAAAAGAAAAGGAATGAGTGGTCAACGAAAATACACGAACTCAAAAATAAAGGAATGCTGTCGTTTGCGATAGCGTCGATTTCCGCGGCGGAAATCGACGCTAAAGGAATATCGCCGTGTCTAAAAGAAGCTATAAAGAGAGGACTCGCGGACATCGGAGCAAATCCTGCCGAAGTAGAGATAAGACTCGACGGCGCGCTTCGCGCACCCTCAGTTTTTCTCAATCAAAAGACGATAATTCGTGGTGACGAAAAAGAACCCATCATTTCCGCTGCATCAATCGTGGCAAAAGTTCATCGTGACAAACTCATGACCGATTTCGCCAAAACATATCCTCTCTATGGATTTGAAAAACACAAAGGCTACGGTACGAGCGAGCATTTCAAAGCCATACGACTCTACGGCATTTCTCCTATTCACCGAAAGACTTTTCTCACAAAAATGCATTAGACCATATCCTAAAATCGGAAGGGCGGTCCTTCCGATAGCTGTGAAAATACGATGATAGATTGCTTTTTTCGCGTTATTTTGTATACTGCTTTTATGGTAGTACGAATGCGGGCAACACGATCTCATAGGCAAAATAGGCGCGCTCATCACGCGCTCAAAAGCCCTGCGATTTCAAAAGACCCGAAAACAGGGACAATCAATATTCGTCATCGCGCAAGCGCTGTTACGGGTGTTTATCGCGGACACTCCGTCATTGACCTTGCAAAACGTATTGCCAGAAAGGAAAAGAAAATGAAGGCGGCAGGCACACAGGCTTAAAGCGAAGAGTTCGAAACCTCGTTTTGATTTTTTCGGTTTTAGTTGTAGGATATTGTCATAACAATGGCACATAGGCACCTTGCACGATCAGTCGTTCTCCAAGCACTCTTTGAGGGCGACATTAGAAAGTATTCTGAAAAGGAAATCGGTGCTGTTATCAAGCGCGATATTTCCGAATTCGCTCCGGAAAGCGACGCGGGCGATTTGTCATTCATCGAAGCGCTTGGAAAAAATGTTTTGAAAAAACAGCCGGAGCTTGATGAAATCATTTCAAAAGCTGCGCCCGATTGGCCGCTCGACAAGATTTCTATCGTTGACCGAAACATTCTCCGAATCGGACTCTATGAATTGCTTTTTTCGGACAAAAATGATGTCCCGCCAAAAGTCGCCATCAACGAAGCCATTGAGCTTGCGAAAGGCTACGGCGGAGAAAACAGCGGCAAATTTGTAAACGGCGTGCTCGGCTCTGTCTATAAAGAGCTCGGCGAGCCGGGCAAAGACGCCGTATCAAAACGCAGAGAAAACAAATTCAATTTGCCGCTTGAAAAAATGCCGATTGAGCACAAAGGCGGCGCGGTGATTTATGCCAAGACGCCGGATGGATTGAAATTCGCCTTTGTCCACGATGTGTTTGGACATTGGACGCTTTCAAAAGGCGGAATTGAAGGCGCTGACCCGGAAGAAGGCACGGTAAAAAAAATAAAGCAAGAAATCGGTCTTGACATCAAAATAAAAGAAAAGCTCGCGGAAAACGAATACGTCGCGACGCACCCGGAAAAAGGCAAAATCAGAAAACAAGTCACGTATTTTCTCGCTGAGGCAAAACATGTGCCGCTTGAACTCGCAAAATCCGGCGGGCTCGATAATGCAAAATGGTTCTCAATGCAAGAAATTGCCGAACTTAATTTTTACAACGACATTTTCCCGATTGTTACGAAAGCAATTCAGATATTAACAGCAGAAGGCCATAGGCCAGAGGGTTCAGGGTCTAGAAAGAAAGCCTAATCCCTATAGCCTAAAACCTAATCCCTCATTTATGGACATCGACTTCTCATTATTTGAAAAAGAGCTCAACTACTCATTCAAAGACAAATCGCTTTTGCGGCAGGCTTTTACGCACCGCTCATATGTCAATGAAAGCCGCGGTGGAAAAATCGAGCACAATGAACGGCTCGAATTCTTGGGCGACGCGGTGCTCGAGCTTGTCGTCACAGATTTTCTATATAAAAAATACGCCACAAAACCTGAAGGCGATCTCACGACGTATCGCTCAGCGCTCGTGAATACCATTACGCTTTCGGAGGTCGCTTCAAACCTTTCTATGAATGATTTTCTTTTGCTTTCGCGAGGCGAGGCAAAAGATGTCGGTCGCGCGCGGCAATACATCCTTGCAAACACATTTGAAGCAGTTGTCGGCGCTTTATATCTCGACGGCGGATACAAAGTTGCGGAAAAATTCATCCAAGAGCGT
>DATKHE010000001.1:0-2919 GCA_035510395.1 Minisyncoccota bacterium | reverse complement strand
GGCTCATATATCTTCGGTATTCTTTCCCATCCTGACTGCTCAGCGGCTTCAATGGCGATTTTTTCAGCGCGCAACATATCAAAACTTTTTTTCTCACTTCTCTCCGAAATCACCGGGTGAAATTCCGCCACGCCGAGCTCGGTGCATTTTTGAATCACCCATTCAAGGTTGTCTTTTTTGATAAGCGACGGGTAGAGACAGACTTTCACTTTTGGCAATTCAAGTGACCCTTTTGCTTCATTTATACGAAACGTTATTGCGTTGTCTTCAAACGACAAAATTTGAGAAACATATTCAAAACCATCGCCATCAAACAAAACAATGACATTCCCCACTTTCAACCTAAAAACTCTCTTTAGTTGATGCGTAAGGTCTGAATCGGGAATCACGACTTCCCGCCCGACTTCCAATTTTTCTCGAACATAAAATCTGTGTAACCTCATGATTCATACTATATATTGTCTATTGCTTTCAATCTAGTTTTCCTATATTGTTTCTCCATTATTCACTACGTTCTTAGCTCTTAGTTTTGCCTTTTGAGCTTTGAACTTTAAACTAACCTATTATGTCTATCCTCATCCCTACTGTCATAGAAAAGACCAATCTCGGTGAGCGCGCCTACGATATTTACTCGCGCCTGCTCAAAGATAATATCATTTTCCTCGGTGGTCCGATTGATGACAATGTTGCAAGTATCGTCATCGCTCAGCTGCTTTTTCTCCAATCGGAAAATCCAAAAAAAGATATTTCGCTTTATGTGAATTCTCCGGGCGGATCTGTTACCGCAGGACTCGCAATCATCGACACGATGAATCACATTCAAAACAGCGTCTCCACTGTGTGTGTCGGTATGGCGGCATCAATGGGCGCGGTTATTCTTGCATCGGGAGCAAAAGGCAAACGCTTCGCACTTCCAAACGCAGAAGTCATGATTCATCAGCCGCATGGCGGAGTAGAAGGTCAGGCGTCCGACATCGAAATCAGTGCTCGCAGAATTATAAAGAATCGTTCGATATTGAACGGTATACTTGCAAAGGCAAGTGGTCAGCCAATTTCAAAAGTGGAAAAAGATGTCGATCGCGACTTCTTTATGTCGGCGGATGAGGCAAAAAAATACGGAATTGTGGACAAAGTTTTGAATTGATAGATGAAAGACTATTGTTGTGGTATTGTCAGAAATATTTAGTTGGTTGTATTATAAAGGAATGCCTCCGACAAAGAAATCAAGGGGGTTTACCCTTATAGAACTCTTAGTTGTTATCTCGATTATTGCTCTCCTCGCAAGTATTGTTTTTTCAAGCGTCAGCACTGCACAAGCAAATTCCCGTGACGCTCGCCGTCAAGAAGATCTTAGTTCGCTTATGCAGGCATTTGATCTCTATGCAACAAGTAATGGTGGTAATTATCCAGCAATAAATATTCTGACGTGCTTGGGGCTTCCAGGCACTTCTTCGTGCTGGACAGGATTTTTAAACAATGGTGGTCCTCCGGCGTCTTTTCCTACAGGGAACATATCGCTCAATTCCAATTTGACTCCATACATCTCATCTATTCCTCAAGACCCTGAGCCATCCCGCGGCGTTGGAAACTCATATCTTTACTACCAGGGGACTATATCTTACAACGGTTGTTCTGGTTCGAGTGCTACTGGATCTTTTATTGTATATGAAATGGAGAATTCAATGACTAATGGTGCAACCGATAGCGCCTGTAAGTATGGTGGGGCACACGCCAGTGGATGTTGCGCACCCTCTCCTTTTGGGTGTACCCAGATGAGTTTGTGTTTTGTACAACTTCAATAAAAAGTGCATGGGGGGTCTGAGCTGCTTAACAAAACTGAGAGATTTTTGTCCGTAAATGCCGTATTTGGCTAAAGGGAAGTCTCGCCCATATAGTCCCCCGACGCAAGACAACATTGCACCGGGGATTTTTTATCTAAAATTGAAATTTGCTTCTTTTATACATTTGTCATACTATGCAGATGTTACTCAATTAAATTACCGATTTCGTTTTTACACCGTTATTTCTGACACCAACAATCCGATACGAGCACATTCGCTACGTTACACACAATCCATACCGAAAAGATTTTTGAACTCAGAACCTAAAGCGTAGAGGCGCAGTCGCCCGAACATATGTCATTAAAAATAGTTATCCTGCTTGCGAGCGCCGCCGGGCTCGTTGGCATCGTCCTTGGATATTACCTCCGGCTCATTATCTCGCTTGGAAAACGCGGCTCGATGGAGCTTGAAATAAAGCAGAGAATGTTTGCCGCGGAAGAAGAGTCAAAGAAAATCACTACCAGCGCCGAAGTCAAAGCGGGAGATATCCTCACCGAAGCCCGCAAAGAAATAAAAGAAAAAGAGGATAAAATACAGGCAATAGAAGAACGCCTGACAAAACGCGAAGACACGCTCGACAAACGCCAGGCGGACTTCGACAGTGAAGGTGAGCGATTGAAAAATCGTGATGCTGAAATCGTCGCTATAAAAGAAAAAGCGGATAGGCTTCTCGCCAGTCGCGAAATCGCCCTCGAAAAAGCTGCGCACATGAACGCTCTCGAAGCAAAAGAAGAGCTTATAAAAACCGCGGAGAAGAAATATGCCGAGGATATCGCGATGCGCATACAGAAACTTGAAACAAGCGGTAGTGAAAAACTCGAGGCTCGGGCCAAAGATATTCTCGCCACGGCAATTCAACGCCTTTCTACGTCCGTTGCGTCCGATGTCTTCTCCACAAGTATCCCGATTGCATCTGATGACATAAAAGGCAAAATCATCGGTAAGGAAGGAAGAAACATAAAAGCCTTCGAGCGAATGACCGGTGTTGAAGTCATCGTTGATGATACTCCTGGTGCCATTACCCTATCCTCTTTTGATCCGATACGCCGCGCAGTTGCAAAAGTCGCACTTGAAAAAC